>NZ_JAPZEI010000027.1 GCF_027257905.1 Coraliomargarita parva | reverse complement strand
CACCTCCCCTTGTAGGTTACATCGATACTTCACCAGCTTTTTGAGTCCTTCCGAGAATGGGTCCTTAAAACTCGTCGGAGGAAGGACTCGAAAAAGCCTTCCGGGCTCTTAGCCTTGGAAGGGACCAGGGTGCTTTGCGGAGGCGGCCACCTCCGCAAAGCGGCTCCGGATGAGATCAAACCTCCCCTTGAAACCGCCAAAGGCGAGTTCAGAGTGCAGCGTCGATCCCCCGGAGCCTCCTGGTTTTATATCAAACAGTTGACGGAACCTCTGTCCACGGACGGTGAGTTCATCTCTACAAGAAAGATACAAACCATGCCCCAAAACAAAAATTACATCGCTGTTGATATTGCCAAAGACAGCCTACAAGTGCAAGCACCCGATTACGCCTGCGCTTTGTCCTACAACGACGCCGGATTGAAGAAGCTGGGAACGATCATCCGCAGGCAACCAGCCGGGACGATTCTGGTCTGCGAAGCAACCGGAGGTTATGAGCGCTCCCTGATCGGTTATCTTCACGAACATGGATTGCCGGTCGCGCTGCTGAACCCTGCACGCGTGCGGAACTTTGCCCGCAGTGAAGGCCTCAAGGCGAAAACCGACCCTCTGGACGCGAAGATGCTGCTCCGCTACGCCAGCCAGAAACAACCCGGGGCAATGCCTCCGCCTTGTCCCTGTCGCGAGGAGCTGGCCGCATTGATGGACCGCCGCAGCCACCTGACCGAGATGCTTGCCAGGGAGAAATGCCGCCAGCAGAACTGTCCGGCAATCCTGCTACCGGATATCGCAAAGATGATCGGCTTTATTGAAAGCGAGTTGAAGGAAATCGAAAGACGGATCCGCGAGAAAGTCCGCTCGAACGAAAAGCTCAAAGCCCAGTCCGAGATCATGCAGAGCGTGACCGGTGTCGGCCCGGTGACCGCATGGTCAATCTGTGCCTATCTCGGGGAAATCACGCAAGTGAACCGAGCGCAGGTCGCGGCCCTTGCCGGGCTGGCCCCTTACAATCATGACACCGGAAAAACGAAGGGCAAACGACGAATACAGGGCGGGCGGCAAAAAGTCAGAGACCCCCTCTACATGGCAGCCACTGCCGCCGCCGTGCACAACGAACACATTAAGGCTTACATGGATCGGCTCAGGTTCGAAAAAGGAAAGCCTTACAAATGGGCCATCACTGCGGCCATGCGAAAGCTACTCATTCACATACAGTCCCTGCTGAAAAATTATGAAAAACAACTTGTATAAAGACACAGTTGCTGCAAGCAG
>NZ_JAPZEI010000026.1 GCF_027257905.1 Coraliomargarita parva | reverse complement strand
GGAGGGGTCAGGACATGGGTAACAGTTTAGGTTCAAGACATAGGTAACACTTCGTCAGAGCTTGGTGACAGTTGTTAGTATTATTTTTGTAGGTGTTTACGAAGCTTTTTGGGTGTTGCCCTCTCCTTGCTCGCTGGGGCTAGCCCCAGCGAGCAAGGAGAGGGTTGGAAGTTCGATCTGACCGAGGTATTGGTCTGCAAAATAGACTTCAAGATGTTCGCAGTCGACTGGCTTGAGTCCGACACTCCAACCTGCCAGGGCGGTGCTGATCGGTATTCGGTGTTTTTCATAGCATAGATAGCCTCGTTTGTTAATTCGTCGACGGATCATTCCCGGATAAACAATATCGTCGGGTGTTCCCGTATATTTTCGCTGGCTGGGTTTGTAAACGTCTGCGGGCGTTTTCATGCCCAGCGCTTCGTGTGGGCGTACGCAGTTGAAGGTTTCACGCCAAAGCTCAAGGGCTGCGGCCTGTTCGGGCAGAGTTCCTTGGGCGCATGACTGGACCTCGGCAGCGATGTCCCTGTGCATGCGTTCGTGGGCTCCATTGTCCTGTGGTTTGCCCGGTCGTCCGCGTTCCAGGCTGACGCCCAGACTCAGCCACCATACCGATAGCCGGCTCAGCCCCAGGATTGCTTTTGACGAGGCAAAGGGGCTGCCATTGTCACTGCGGATCGCACCGGGCAGGCCGTAGTGCTGGAAGAGTTTTTCAAAGACTGCTCTGACCGAATCGGTGTCTGAGCGCACCATCGGTTGAGCGATCAACATGAAGCGGCTGTGCTCATCACGTACGGTCAGCGGTTCGCAGCGCTGCTGGTCGCCGGTGCGCCACCAGCCTTTAAAGTCCACGGTCCATACGTCGTTGTTGTCTTCGGCACGGGCGTTTGAGCTGATGCGACCGGTGTCCTGGCGTTTGCGACGGGAGCGTTTACGCGTCCACCCGCAGCGGTCGAAGACTCGCTTGATGCTGCTCTCAGAGGGTGCCTCGGCGGCGAAGGCAATGTCCTTGAGTAACAGGGCCCGGATCTTCTTGGGACCCCAGGTTCGGTGCCTTTCATGGAGCTTTACTATCTGGCACATAAGGGCTTCGGATAGCTGGTTCGGGCTGTTTGTCGGTTTACGGCTTAGATCGTGTAGTCCGACTGCTCCCTGCTTTTGGTAGCGTTCGCGCCACTTGTAGCCAGTCTTTCGGCTGATCCCGTATTCGGCACATAGCTCGCTGAAGTTTACGCCATCTTGAAGGCTCTTTAAGGCAAAATTCATGCGTTCTTCTATCATTTTGGTTTCTCTCCATGGCATCACCCTTTCTGGCCGAAAGTGTTACCCATGTCCTGAACCTTTTTTGGTACCTATGTCCTGAACCTGTACC
>NZ_JAPZEI010000025.1 GCF_027257905.1 Coraliomargarita parva | reverse complement strand
CGAAGGCAGCTGCCCACCACCAATAACAACATCCAACAACCTTCCAGTCTGGACTTCCATCCGAAGCTCCACTGGACTACATCTAAACAATCACTGCAACCTGTCCAAGGTTCGGGTCCACTTCACTCATTGGTTTTATCATCGCAGTAATTTCCGTCCTCGTTGGCTTTAAAATTGAAGAAACGGATGACCCGACGGCCTCGGCTATCGTGGGATTCTTTTTAGGTATTATTATCTGCTTACTCGGATTGTCATGGAGTATCGCCAAAGCCATCAACAAAAGAAAAAAGGTATAACCAGGGCGAGTAGACAACGACTGAGCTGGCGCTCAATCGTTGTGCGGACCATCACGAAGAAATCCACTTTACTGAACTCCTAAATCCTCAGAAGCTCAGCCGTGCCTATCACCTACGTTGGGAAAAAGAATGAGCGATAATCTTCAACTCTACGACTCCTCGATCGATTCAGGAAGAATCACTGAATTGAAGGTATTGCAGCGGCCTGACTCCTCAGGCCGCTCAGTGGAAATCACGACCCTTGATAAAAATGGAAAAGAAAAAATTCTTAAGCTTTATGCCCCCGATGACATCGATAGCATTGGAGAAATCTTTTCAGCTAGCAGATTCTGGATTGAAAAAGAAAGAGGCACCCAGAAAGAATTTGGAACCATCTGCTTAGGCTTCACTGCAGAATCCTACATTGAAGTCTGGTTTGACTCATTCGAAGAATTGAAATCCCAACCAGCCGATAGTGACAATGTCGGCTAGCGCCGCCATCGTCACATCCCTACGTTAGATAAAAAATAACAATGAACACTCGCTGTACAAACTGTGGACGAAATACATCACTCGCGCCCGAGTCTGCGATAGAATGGAATAACCACCTATTTTGCAGTGAATCTTGTCTTTTCAAATACAACGAGACATCGGGAGCCTGTAGAAGCAAAAATAGGCATCATAGGAAAACGAATATAGAAAGAGGAAAGCTCAGCTCCCTGCCAGGGCCACTCAAAACAGTTGTTTGGCTCAATATTGCCATAGTCATCATTGGAATTATCGATACCCTTGCTTACGTCGGAAAGGTTCCCCTTTCGGAAACGCTGGGTAGTGGCTTTGGAATTCTAGTTTCTGTTTTGATAATCGTCGCGATAATAGAGGCGTCTCGATTTGTTAGAGGTTTTGTCCTTATCTGCTCATGGATCACAGCTATCGTTCTATGTTTATTGATACCTGTTGGTTTAATCAATTTTGGGCCTGCTGCGTTCATAGGCATAATTAATCTCTTAATCAGTGCTGTAACAATTTGGGGCTTAACTACCAGAAGCTCAAAAGCTTACTTCGGATACTAGGTGAAAAGACCTAACAAGAAGGAGTGATCAATGTCGCTATCGCGCCACCGATCATCCATAACGTTATACGAAGATGAATGATAAAGACGAAATGACTCCCAGTCTAAATCATCGGCTTGAAGCGTCATCTCAAATTTTGGGAGTGCTCGTGGTCGCATTCCTCATTACTTCTAACTTAAGGCTCTGG
>NZ_JAPZEI010000024.1 GCF_027257905.1 Coraliomargarita parva | reverse complement strand
GGGATTATTGGCAGCACCGTCCAAAGCCTATTTTGAAGATGCCCATAAAACTCTTCCACCTGACCTAAACAAAGAAACAGCTAACCAGGCGTGATGGGCAACGCCGTTGGCGCGCCCACACTCGACGATATAGAAAAGAATGATAATTTTACAACCGCTACGCTAGAGACAGGGAGGAAGGGAGAAAGAGAATGAATCCACCCATGAAGCTCCTCCCCAACCTCGCCCGACATGTCCGCCGTAGCCTTGGCGAAGGTGGGAGGGCTCTCTAGCGGAGCGGTTGTGGAAAAAACAGAATGGAGTGTATGAAACAGAAGGCACTTGCCGGATGCGGTCCCACTGGACACTCTGGAAGCCATATCCAGTCGGAGGTCTCAACTTCTTTCGCTCCTGCGTCGCTCACTCCTTGAGACTCCTCACCGTTCTGCGATTGAAATGAATAGAGTCATCCTACTGCTGATCTGCATCATCTCTGCACCTCTCTTGGCGGAAGAGAATGTTGACCCATTTGCACCACCTGCAGACTGGAAATTGGAGGACAAACCCGAACTTACTATCTGCATCTACACAATAAACAGAATTCATAGTCTACCCAAAGGGACACCGGAGTCATACAAGCCTATGGACGAGTATGATGAAGAAATGAATCAAAAAGAAATGGCGATTCTTCGCTATTTACAGGAGCAAGGTGTCGATTTTATTGGAATCCAAGGAAGTCTTGTTTGCCTGCCTGAGACGTCTCGGAAGGCTACAGCGGTTATGAGACTTCAGAGATACCACATCATCGTGAAGCAAACTAAAGAGAATCAGGAAAAGGTCACTAAGATCTTTAGGCAGTTTGAACCAGACCTAGAGGCAGAACCAGTCAGCATAGTCAACGACGAGGCTGCGCCTCATCGCGACTAGCCTCGACGTTATGCAGAAAAACAAAAAATGAAAAACGCACTACTAAGCATCACCGCAATACTCACACTGTCAGCATTCTCTGTTTCAGGTGAGACGGAGGAAGCCACGGACGCCACTGAGATTCTCCGCCAAGAGATAAAAGATCAGGAGATCGCCCTGCAGGAACAAAAAAAGAAGCTAGCTGCTATGGAGCAAAAGAATACGCTTGAAGTTTCGATTACTTCTGAAGGGCTCAGCACTGAGGGAGAAAAGATCACATTAGAAAACTTAGAAAAAGTTCTAAAAAAGTTACCCGAAGATTCGAAGGTTCTGATTCGAGCTGAAAGCACTGTCCCAATGGAAAAGGTAATTTCGGTTATGGATACCTGCAAGAAAGCAGGAGTAAAAAATATCAGCATGGCGACAATCAAGGCATAACCAGTCGAGATAGCCAAAACCTAGGCTGCGCCTAGGCGTCGGCTACTCTCGACGTTAGATATGAATGTGAACCAATGGCATGAGCGCTATCTCGATGGTGCTTCAGGTGGCGCGAAGCTACTTCTAGTCGTCTTTGGCATCCCAATGCTTATTCTTGTAGCCTTGCTGCTATTCGCGGGTGATCCTAGTGCATTCGAGAAAGATAAAATTGAATCATATAAAGCTTCGATTCTTGAGCGTATCATCGATCAAAATGAATACTACACCGTTGAGTCTGTTCATTACGGCACAGACAAACTTACAGAATTTCCCATTCTGGGAGAAGCGACTTTAGTCTCTCCCAGTGGACGAAAATATGATACTACCTTTAGTTATCGAATGACAGAATCAGGAGACGAATTGAATTTGAGGCATGGTGAAATACCTGACCTGTCCTACCTCTCCCAGGCCGAAATCGAACGAATAAAAGCACAATCTAACAAAACGCAGTAGCCAATGTCTTTCACGCTCCGCGCTTCAGCCATATGCTATGCTCACCGTTCGACAAAGGAATGAAAAAGAAACTCATCATAGCGATACCTCTTGTTCTGATCGTCGGCTATATTTCCGTCCTTAGCATCCTCACCCTTCGAGCAAAAAGTAAATATGATGCCTTCACTCAAGAATGAAGTGGACCCGAACCTTGGACAGGTTGCAGTGATTGTTTAGATGTAGTCCAGTGGAGCTTCGGATGGAAGTCCAGACTGGAAGGTTGTTGGATGTTGTTATTGGTGGTGGGCAGCTGCCTTCGC
>NZ_JAPZEI010000023.1 GCF_027257905.1 Coraliomargarita parva | reverse complement strand
TGATAAGCTTCGGACGCTTTGGGGAACTCGAACCAACCATCGCATTCGGATTGATTAAAACTGGGTTCGAACCAAGCGGTGGTATCAACTCCGTTCGCGCTGCTCACTCCGAAGATACACCTTAACGATATGCGAAAGATGAAAAACATAATCATAGTCAGCCTTTTCCTAGGATTATTTTCCATCAGCCATGCTTTGAGTGAAGAAAGTGTAATAGTTGTAGATCACCAGGCTGGAGTAACACCACTTCGAAAAGTCTACCTGGAGAAGTATACCCAAGCGACACCAGACTTAGCTGCCAAAAAAGAAAACACCAAAACAACAGTTCAGTTTAGAGATAAAATCGAAGCAAAAAAAGAAGAGGATGAGCTTCCTGAATACCTCAGTGGGTTGGCAACTGGAGGCGCCACAGGACTATTTATTATCTTTAATTGGGCAATTGCAGGATTGGGTGCTCCCTTCATCAATCAGACATCAGCCATTGTCTTAATTATTCTAGCAAGCATGGCCGGAATGCTTTGCACATATTCAACCCGATTACAGAAAGCTGCCTTCAGGAAGCATATCCAGCCAGAGCTGGACAACGCCTAACGGCGTGCCAGTCTTTGACGATGGAAGAATAAAAAATGGAAAATACAACCAACACGGTCTTCAACAATTTTGGCAATTTTATGATCATTGCTCAGCTGATTAATTTGCTTATCATCGGAGCTATAGTCTGGGGTGTCATCCATTTCTGGCAGAAGATCTCAAAATGGAATAATGAAAGAAATCAAATCCTTCACAGTATGGCAGTCGAACTTGCCGAAATTAAAAGAGAGATGAAGAGCAATCGAGGCCTTTAAGATCACCGAAGCACTCAGGAGTCCATCCAGACGACACAGACAACCCATTTAACCCGCCCCGAAATTCTAAAAAGCAACTGGACGATTAAGCTCTCAGGCTGGTTGTCTGGTCTCATCGTTCAGTAAGATAAAATGCAAAAGGAAGAATGCATTAGTCAGATCAGAGAAGCATTCAAGCAATGCGAGAAACCAAGCAAAGAAAGAATGTCTAGCTGGGGTGGACTTGATGGGGACTATGTGCTAAAAAACTGGAACCATCTGAAGCGTGAGCAAGTAAGAGAATTTGACTCGATCACGTCCTATCATACCGAAGATCTGAGCTACATGAGTTCTGATGCGCTAAGGTATTATTTACCGGGCATCATGATACTCTTCTTGGAGAAACCAGATGTAGTCGACTACGGAGCCTTTATCGGTCTGCTTAGTCGGCTCGAAGCAATATTTGGCTGTAGAGTTCTGAACCCAAACAAAATCCCCTTAAAATTCGATACGTACCGACCTATTCGCTTCACTCAGGAGCAACTAACCTCGATAACAAATTGGACACATCAGATTGAGACCTTATACGACGAGCTTGAAGTCGAAGACGAAGCATATTGGTTTAGTGAGCAGTTTGAAAGGCTAAGGAAGGCAATAGGAACATCGAGGAATCTTGTAGACTACGACATTGAACTAAAAAGGAACTAGACTGAACCAGTCGACACAGACAACGAGTGTGCTACGCACTCTCGCGTCTGGTCTCGACGTTGGGTAAAAGAATGAAAAACACACCCACATTTAATAAAATCATAAGCATATTAAGAAGTGGTAAGCAGACATCTTGCGTTTACTGTGGTTACTCATTCGTCGCATCACCTGAAGCTATACGATTTGCCACAGTTGAGCATTTATTGCCTCAAGCAAAAACATCAAAACGAAGAGGATCAAACTGCCAAAACAACACATACCTCTGTTGCTACAAATGTAATACAATCAGACGAGACTCACTTCCTGAGGGGATAATCAAAGATGAAATTGAAAACCCTAGCTCTAAAACCCCGAGCTGGTTAGTCGAAGTGAATACCGGAAAAGCACCTCGCTATTACATAAAGACAAAAAAAATGAGAGATAAACTAATCCGAGAGATCAAGGAGCAGTTTATTATCCCCGAGAGCAGGCGCTTATTTGAAACGTGGACAGATATCGTATGGAATATCCAATCAGAGAAAGATCTAGAGGAAGATGATTCAGGTGCAAAAAATGACACAGTCACTAAGTCCCAGAAGAAAAATGAAAATACGAAAAGGAAGAAATCTATTCCGAAAGAAAATGATTATCCACCTGGCTTTAATCCATATGTTGTAGACTTAAGGTTCCCTGGAACTTTCGGATCTCAGCAATACGATAAAATAGACCCAACCAGACGGTAGTGGACAACTCAGAGGCTGCGCCTTTACGTGCCACACCTCTACGTTGGAGAAATGAAATCCTACTTTATACTTTCAGACGAAGCGCGGCATGCCGTTAAGATCTTCGATCTCGATTTGCTACAGAGAATGAGTGAAGAAATAGAAGATCGATATGATGCAGCCTCTTTCTACGAGATGGTTTTCTACGAGCTAAGAAAAAGAAAGAATGTGAATGCAGATACGATCATCGAGTGGATCGAAAGGTTTATGGCATGGCTTCACGATGAAGATCATCAAGATTGCGATTTCCCACTCACAGGAACCGACTGGGCGCTGGAGATGATTGAGATAGGAGAAGAGAATGATCGATTGGATTTATCACTAAAGTGCCTCGATACTGTAATTGAATCTTATGCACTCCTGCAGGCAGAGCAGCGAAAGTGGGATGAGATCAGAAGCAAAGTTTACCTCAAAATTAGAGAACAAAACTCCAACCATTCGCTTCTGGACAACGTCTAACGGCGCGCCAGAGCTCGACGTTGGAGAATAGAATGAAGAAAACTTCGAAAAGCATTTTGCTAGGGCTTACTCAGGCAGCAGTCATCACGCTAATAGTCGTGATTGTTGCCCCCTTCTTCAGTCGGTCAAAGCCCCATTGGGAAATCCTCAATGAAAAGAATGAAAACGGATGGAGATTGACGATTGAGCCGGCCCCGTAAAGTTGGACAGGTTGCTTCACCGAGTTAAAGTAAAGCAACCAATGAAAAAGAGACGAAAGTTCACATCCGAGTTCAAAAGCAAGGTAGCGCTGGAGGCGCTGCGGGAACAGC
>NZ_JAPZEI010000022.1 GCF_027257905.1 Coraliomargarita parva | reverse complement strand
TGTTCCCGCAGCGCCTCCAGCGCTACCTTGCTTTTGAACTCGGATGTGAACTTTCGTCTCTTTTTCATTGGTTGCTTTACTTTAACTCGGTGAAGCAACCTGTCCAACTTTACGGGGCCGGCTCAATATTTGCATGCTTCGATAACAGTTCGGCGGCAAGAGAACTTTCTTCCGCGAATTGAATCGCATAAAGAATCTCAGGTGTGAATGCGTTTAAATAGTATTCGTCAATCGCCCTATTGAGATCTGAAAAACGCGTGAATTTATCGAATATTTTGGTTCTTGGTTCTTTTTCTCTAACCTGCTGAGAGACTAGAAGGTATAGTATAACCTTCCAAATATTCGTAAAATCGGAGAGTTCGAGATGTCTCTTCTTTTTGAGTGTGAGGAATTTTTTATATTCGGTTTCCCTGATGAACCTTATCGATGAAAGTGTTTCCTTGTAGTCATTGTTTGCTAGATATGTCGCGTATGCAGTTTTTCCGGTTCCTTTCTCTCCGACCAAAAAGCTAATATTCGATTCTGCCAGCCGATCGAGCTCGTTAGTCCTGATGAAGATTCTGTTGAATAGAGATTTTTGCTCCCTCTGGCGGAAGTTTTCGGCGTCGCTGAAACCTAAATTAAGTTCTGTATATTTTTTCATGAAATTTCTTTAGCCAACGTAAGTGATTTGAATGCAATGAAGGGGGTGGGCCGTAGTGTCGTTGCCTGCCGAATAATTATGCTCAGTTTTCAACGATACCATGTTCTATGGCGTAGTGCTTACCTTTGTCTTCGAGATATATATATTCTTGAGAGTGATCAATTAGCCCTGCCTTTGCTGCTTTCTTGAGATTTAGATCTAACAAGATGCGAGAAGTCGGAATTACTCTCTTTAGGTTAGAATATTCGACATAGTCATGTCCATTTTCATACCACTTAATTATCGCAACCATTATGTCATGGATTCCATCATTTGAGCGGTCCTGATCTTCTATATTTACCTCCTTGAAAGGATTATTACCAATGTCTGGTTTCTTGAATAATGGCGCTTGATGGATAGTTCTAACTAACTCATCAAATGAGAATTCGAAGTCCTGAGAATGTGAGAAGTCGATATAAAGTTTAGTCTTTAGAAATGTCGGAACGTCTGAGCCACCATCCTGACGTATTATTGGAATAACTTTACGGCTGTCTATTCTAGACAGAAGATCTGCCGTTAGAATCATTTTCTCGTATCCAACGCCTCCCGTCCCGTTATTCGCCTTGCTTACGTAATTTTGCGTACAAATCATCAATGCATAGTCGCAAGACGTTAGGTTTTGCTCCATGAAATGAGGAAGGTCGTCTCCTGGGCTCAAGTCCCATTGGTCTAGCGCAGCATCGACCCCATTGTTTCTCAATCTAGTTGCCAGTTGGAGTACCCATTGCTTGTGCTTTTGTGAGTCATGAGAATATGAGATAAAGACTTTGGGAGTGCTCATTAGAAGTTTTGTATAACGGTCAAGAGGTCTTAAATTCTAGGAATTCGGTGGTAGTAACGTGGCAGAGAGATTGCAAACCTAAAGGGATTGTAGTGCGGATCGGTCTCATTCTCTGGGACAATTATTAACTGTGTAAACAAGGAAAAGGCCCCTTGGTGGCGCACACGCTCCCGCGTGTGCCTCCACCAAGGGGCCTCTTTTGCTTTGATCAGGTCAGACAATCGGTTCCCATGAGGTAGCGGTCTGCTGTCCTCTGATTTCCTCCATGCGGCTGACCTTTGCCATGTAAGGCTTGTAGAGTTCCAATGTGGGGAACTTGGTCACTTGGTCGCCTTCGATGGCAATTTGTGGGTTTTCCTTCGGGTCGATGAACTGTTGGAGCACGATTGTGCCGGGCTCAAGAGCCAGTTCATATTTCACCAGGGCGAGAATGCCCCCGTCTTTCTTGGTGATCTTGAGGGCGGTGTTTGAGATCGCCACGCCCCGAACGAAGAGGCCGTTTTGCTCTAGTCGGTTGGCAGCGGGTTTTGGTGTAGGTTCATTAGCCATGGATATAACTCCTTTTGTTTGTTTATTTGTATTTTGCGGTCGCCCAGATATCGACCGTCTAGGGCGACTGAGAGAATCAGACGGTCGAAAATGCTTTTGAATGGTGCATGGAGGATGATTTGCCGGACTTCCTTGTAGGCTTTCTCGCTGTTTTCGGTCACGATCAGGGCCAGCCGTTCCCATTTGTGCAGACGTTCGCGGAGGGTGCTTGTGTGGCGCTTGGGGCCTTCAGTCTCTTTTTTGACTGTTTCCCGCTTTTTGGGGTCTGGCTTGAGGAAGCCGCGGGAGGGTTGGAAAATCCGCAGGCGTTTGCGGTCTTGCACCCACTCGGGGATTTGTCCCCCCTTGCAGACGTATTTGAGCAGGTAGTGAAAATCGTCGTTTTTGATCCGCTTGACGTTGGTTCGTCCGTAGCTCCAGAGGTGAGCGAGCAACTCAGCCGGCACAAATCGACGGGTCAGCCAGATGCAGTGGAAGTGGGGCCAGCCTTCTTCGTCGTTGTGAAATTCGACCTTGGTGCAGTATTCCGAGTCGATCTTGTAGAGCTTGCCTTTCCATTCGACGCCTTGGCGCAACTCGTAGAAGATTTTGCGGATTCGGTCACGGGTAATATCGAAGGCCTCTGAAGGTCCATAGCCTTGGGCGCGCATCGCTTCACGGTCGATGGTGAAGGTGGCAAACAGGCAACCTGCGACATTGGGTAGGCGGTCCCAGAAACGTTTTAGAACCTTGTAGATGCCGACAGGGTGAAACCATGAGGTCGGCACATAGGCTTTCAGGTAGGTTGTTTTCACCCCTGGGGCCTTTCTGTCTTGTCGGGCGTGGGGCCCCCTTCCACTGGCTTTGCCCGCGAGATAGATTGCAAGCAATCACGGGCCGCTGTCGCTAAAGCCTGCCCTGCGGGCACCGTTTTAGCCCCACTTGGTTTGAGACCTAGAAGCACTTCGGATATGTGCCTGGGCGGTTTCAATAGACCACCTCCGAAGTTTCACGCAAAAAGCGTTCGATTTCGGTTTTTGAGTAGAGTGGGCGACGGGTGGCCCGAGAGGGGCGAAGTAGGCCGCGCTTTGTGAGGCGGTCCACTGAGGGGGCAGAGATGCCGAGGATTTCGGCGGTCTCTATGAGCCGGCCCCGTAAAGTTGGACAGGTTGCTTCACCGAGTTAAAGTAAAGCAACCAATGAAAAAGAGACGAAAGTTCACATCCGAGTTCAAAAGCAAGGTAGCGCTGGAGGCGCTGCGGGAACAG
>NZ_JAPZEI010000021.1 GCF_027257905.1 Coraliomargarita parva | reverse complement strand
TTATTGAAAGAAATATGATCACCTCTTCGATTGAAGACAGGGACTTTTATATCCTTATCCAAATGACAACAAAGAGCGATCCAGCCACAGGTGGCAACGGCTGATCGCCGCGCCACTCTTTGACGTTCTGCAAAGTAACGTATGAAAGGAATCCTCCAAGAGGTCGACATGCACATTATTGTGCTAGGAATTATTGTATCCCTAGTTTTGCCCGCCCTCTTCTTAGCAATACCGGCCTTCCCTAAGGAAGAGAACTCCACCATATTCATAGCCACCTCTTTTGGCGTAATGCTCCTACTTCTAGAACCTTCAATTCTAACCCGAACAATTGAAAGAAAGAAGAATCACCTTGGGCATGCCAACTACTTCATTGTGAACACATTCATTGCACTTCTTTTCGGAGTTGCTACAAGTTTAGCCGCTTTAAGCCTCTTCCCCGAAACCTAAAAGCAGAACAAGACGCTACTGGACAACGTCGCTAACGCGCCGTCGCCAGAGCTCATACGTTCTACGAAGAAATGATGGAAGCAATCCAGCACCCGATTCACGAAATAATTCTATTTCTTGCATTATTTTTCGCCCCTGAAGACGCGACTTCTATTCGCATCGAATACCTCAATGCGTATCGCGGTATGGGCACGACAATCTTAGACAAATCTCCTTATGAAAAAAAATCGTGGATTGAAGCAACAGTTCCAGCAGGTCACTCCGTTGAGCTAAAGAAAGAGAGCCTCAGAAGAGGAAAAGAAATAACAGAATTAAGTGCATACACTAGCGCGGTAAGTGAGCACAACTGGTGCGATTCAAGTATACTCGAACTACCTAGCAATTCTGACGTTTTGAAAGTAAAAGATGGCTATTTGTTTTTCCCCACTGGCATCGAAAATCCAAAAGACAGATACACTATCACATATATCTCGGCTGAGTAGAACCAGACGGCACAGGTCAACCCATGTAACCCGCCCGAAAATCCGAGAATCACTTTAACCACAAACCCTTCAGGCTGGGTGCCTGGCCTCCACGTTCTGCGAATGAAATGAAAAACCAAGGACTAGTCGGATGGCTTCTGAGAAAGATGGTCCCATTCTGGATCATTTGCGCTGCCATTGGATTAGTAATTGGCTATCTGTCGGCGCAGTCGGAGGCCTCAAAAAGAATAATCGAATTGAGCTTCAGTATTCCATTCTGCCTACTGACCATCTTCTATTTTTACTGCAGCGTCCGTAGGAATGAAAAGCACGCTTACCAGTGGTCCATGGTTGAACGTCTCGGAATCGCATCTTCAGCTTTGGGTTTAGCGGCTATGTCATTTCGACTACTCGTCGGAGGCTCCGTTGGAACAGTGTGGCTCTATGCGATATTTTTCTTTGTCTTAGTGTTTGTAGTCAGACCCGTGCTCGAAGAGATTGGATGGAAACGAAAGGCAGAACCAGCCGGCTCAGGTCAACCCATGTAACCCGCCCGGAAATCCGATAATCACTTGAACCACTAACCCGTCAGGCTGGGTGCCTGGCCTCGACGTTCTGCAGATAAAAATGAAAATAACATCACGCATCATCGCATTATTAATGTGCAGCCTATTCTCAAGTTGGGCACAGGCTGCAGAGTATGAATCAGGACTTCGATTAGATTTCTGGCTGAAGAATTATTCCGTCCATAGCCAACGAGCCGTAATTGTTCTTCCGGGTGTCGAAATCGCAAATCCAGCCAGCCTCAACGGAAAAATGCCACCTCCAAGCCAAGAGAATACTTTTCCAACAGAATTTCAGCAGGCTTTACTTGAGACACACGGAATAGAACTTATTCTTCTGCGAGACGACTTGGCAGTGTGCAAATGGACAGAAAAAGAAGAATATAAGGCCGAGAAACAGCGGACTAAGAGCGAATTAGCAGCTATTGGTTTATCTGAAGAAAAAATCCCTGAACGTATTGTTGCCGACGCACGACTGACTGTAAAAGTTGAATCAACTCAATGAAACAAACCGGCAGAACCAAGCGCAGTGAGCAATGTCGCTAACGCGCCAACGCGCCAACGCGCCAACGCTCATGCTCGACGTTCTGAATAAAAATGAGAAGAAAAAGGAAAGTCAGGCTCTGGATATTGTGCTTAATTCCGATCATCATTGGTGCCATTCTGTCCGTAGAAATGGGAAGTGGAGACTTCTTTGATCCCAATGAAATAGTTCCTGTCTTTATCGTCGTAATTATCGGAATTTTCATAGTTCGAAGACAGATCAAGAAGCAGGAAGAGAAAGAGAAGTCACGTGCTCAATGACTGCGAATCGTGAAAGTCTACACAACTTAAAATGGTCAGAACCAGAGGAGGTGAGCAACGGCTGAAGCCGCCGCTCACTCCATACGTTCTCAGGAAATTGATGGATACGAAAGCTCTACATTCTCTCCTCCTTGCTCGTAGCATTCCAGAAGACGCCTACTCTTTGAGCGGCGGGCTACCGAACGAAGCTTACTGCTTGGATCGGCAGGACGACGAATGGATCGTTTACTATAGCGAGAGGGGATCCCGCACCTCACTTGAAAAATTCAATACAGAAGAAGAGGCCTGTTGCTGTCTTTGGGAAGCGATACGCAAAGGAATCTTGCAAGAACCAAACCTATGAGAACCATCGTGAGCAGGCAATCGGAGCAAGCTCCGCCGCCTGTCGCGCACGTTGGCTAAAAAATGAATCCTATCTCCACAGATAATTTAGACCGCCTCGACCCCACAAAGCAGGAAGAGAAAATATCAGCGTTCCCACTTATCGGAAACGTATTAGGGTATGCCATGGAGCGGATGCGATTCGAACCCGTGGAAAAAGAGATTAACAGAACTCTAAAAGAGAGAGATGAATCAGAGATCAGAAGCGCGTGGAGCGGTTTTAATCGAGATGTAGTCGATACACTTCTCGAAATCCTAAAGAAAGAAATGGGATGGAAGAAGCCACACTTCATTCCGGATGATCCTACACGAGTCGCTTTATGGGCTCATGTAGATGGGATGGACACAGTTGAAGCTTTAATGCAGTTGGAGGAACGTTTTAAAATAGAATTTGAAGAAGAGGAATTAACAGACGAGAGCACTCGAACCCTTCGGGGCTTAGTTAGACTTATTGAATCAAAAAGAGCCAACCAGGCGAGAGTGGCAACGGCATAGCCGCGCCACCTCTTGACGTTATGGAAACATGAAAACTAGAACACCCAGCGAAGACCACCTGAAGGTTATCGAGAAGATCAGTAAGAGGTCTCCCGAACTAGTCGAAGAAAATGAACATTTCTCCATTTATCAAATAAGAGAATATCCGAATGAGTTAACGACGCTTTTCACCGACGGGCTATCACCACACATTTATACGATGTGGCGCGGAAAGGAAAGTGGGGTCGAACTGACACTTACAACCGAAAAGGCTGAAGCCAAAGAAAGAGCAAAAGACCTTTTGAATGCACTAGATGACAGTTTAAAAGCCATAAGAGAAAAAGAAAGAAGACCAGCTATAGAATACAATGGAATCTATGCACCTGGCTACCCACCTCACTTATTTTTCTGCGAAGAACTTTCATTGACTCCGAAAATGTCGGGTCAGAAAAAGGTTTGTGATAGGTATGTAAGATGGCTCGCTGCCATTCCTGTTTCGGATGCAGAGCTTCGTATTTATGATCGGTCTCCAATTGAATTAATCTCAACCATCAAGAATGGAAGGAACCCATAACCAGTCGGGAGATGACAACTCCGAGTAGCGCTGCCGCGCTACTCTCCACGCATCCCCTTTACGATGGGCAAAACAAAAAAATAAAGTGAGCTACACTGTTGAACAGATGAACGAGGAGCGGGAGTCTTTTGGTCCATATCGCTATACAATCTCAAAAGATAATAAGGAAATTGCCATTTTCTCACA
>NZ_JAPZEI010000020.1 GCF_027257905.1 Coraliomargarita parva | reverse complement strand
AGGAGAGGGCAACACCCAAAAAGCTTCGTAAACACCTACAAAAATAATACTAACAACTGTCACCAAGCTCTGACGAAGTGTTACCTATGTCTTGAACCTAAACTGTTACCCATGTCCTGACCCCTCCCCCTCCTCTCAAAAACTTCAGCTTTCAGGTCTCAGCCCTCCAGAGTCAGGTCTCAGGTTTCAGCCCTCAGCCCTCCCAGATGCCATCTCCTCCTGCAGCAGCTCCGGCGATCGCTGGTAGATCTGCTGGATCAGTTCCCCGAAAAGGGTATTCGCCCAGGCAAACCACGGACGGGTGAAATCGCCCGCGTCATCCTTGTGGAAACTTTCATGCATCAATCCGGTCGCCTCATGCGCGGCGACCAACTGCCGCAGGCATTCGAGCACCTCTCCATCGTCCTGCGCCGTCAAGGCTCGCATAATGATACTGATGGGCCAGACGTAATCCAATCCGATGTGCGGCCCTCCGATCCCCTCGCCCGCCTTGCCGCGGAAGAAATAGGGATTCTGTTCACTCCATAGGAATCGGCGGGTCGCTTGATAGATCGGATCATACACCGCACAGTAGCCCAGGTATGGCAGTGCCAGCAGGCTCGGCACATTCGCATCATCCATTACGATGTGACTGCCGCAGCCGTCCACTTCGTAGGCGTAAATACGTCTCCCGTCGGGCAGCATGGTGAAGGCGTGGACCGACAGGGCCTGCTCGATCTCAGATGACAAGGCGCGGCACTCCGTGGCCACTTCGGGCAAGCCTAGCTGGTCGAGCAGCGCAGCAATGTCATCGAGACAGACGCGGGCCATGGCATTGCCGGGGATGCTGAATGGCAGGAGGCATGCGTCGTCTGAAGGGCGAAAGGCCGAGTGGATCAGTCCGCAGGCCTTCGTCGGTGCCATACGCCCATGCCAGTACAAGGTCTCACAGGTGACCGTCGTTTCACGCGAGAAGGTATAGCCGCGGGGCACTTGCTGGTCACGGAAGGTCTTCAGCACGAGGCCAAGCGCCTCCTGCCAGCTCTCGCCATACAGGTCCAGCTCTCCGGTCTCCGCCCAGTAGCCGTGCGACAGACGAAGGAAGGCACAGAGCGAGTCCAGTTCCCACTTGCGCTCCCATACGCCGTCCGGGATGGCCGTGTCGTCCTTGTGCTGAGGCGGCTCCGTCGGATCTCGATGGAAGGCGTTCGCATAGGGATCGATCCGGATACAGCGGGCCTGACGCCGGATCAGCCCACGGAACAAGCGAGACAATTCCTCGTCCTTCGCCAGGTGCACGCGATAAGGCCAGATTTGCGCCGTCGAATCCCTCAGCCACATCGCGGGGATGTCGCCCGTGATGACAAACGCATCCTCCGCAGCGTCATCATAGAGGACCGTGGTATCCAGCGTGTTGGGATAGCAGTTTTCAAACATCCACGCCAAGCGGGGATCCGCGATCCGCGATTTCACTTCGCAGATAAAGGCCTCCACCGCCGGACTGCGGTAACTGCGCTTTGATTCGATGGGACGCTTTGATGCCAGATTCATGTGATAGCTCTTTTTATCAGGGAGCAGATTCGACAGGGCTTGCCAAGACGTCAATGCACTTGAAGTGCTCAACCTTCCGGGCAAGCGCGTGAATATGCTAAGGACAGGCTAGTATGATGCTTACAACGGTTCTTTGGAGAACAGAATGATCACTGACAGAATAATTCTGACAACCGTGTGGGAGAGGCAGAATCATTTTAGGCAGAATGATTTTCCAGCAACCCCGCTGCTTATTATGCAGTGTCTCCGCGCTGCCACGCTTCAGGTCTCCGCCCTCAGCCTTCCAGAGTCAGGTCTCAGGTTTGTTCCTTCAGCGCCCAAAGGGCACCCCTTCGACAGGCTCAGGACTGGCCGCTTCAGTCACCCTGCGCTTCGCTTCGGGCAAAATGCTCCGCATTTTACCATCTCCGCGCTGCCGCGCTTCGTCAGCCCTCAAAAACAGCTCCTCCTCTCTCCGAGGGGAGGCCTGTCACGGCGTATCGGAGAGAAGCCGGATGTCCCGGCTTGACCGGGACGGAGGGGTCCGCCAGAGCAACTCCCCCTCCCGCACCATGACTGTGAGTACCTCATCGCTGTCTTAGCAAGTCCGAGACCTCAGTGCTCAAGTGCGCTTTGGGCAGACAGATCAAGGACGCTTTTGGAAAGGTAGGCAATGCCCTTCGATCCAAAATACAGGCCTTCTCCAATGCCTCGATTCTGACCGATTATTTCATTGCGACAAGTGCTCCTTCTTCCTTTTGGGATGGGTTTTTCCCGCGGAGCCGGAGACCGCTAATCTACACTGATTTGACACTAATGGGCTTTCTTCGCTTCCCTCCATCTGGTTTGCTTTAAACCACGGATGCACACAGATGGACACGGATACTTTGTTTCAATTTTCCCTTCCCCACCAGCACAGA
Organism: Coraliomargarita parva; assembly: GCF_027257905.1. Taxonomy (NCBI): domain Bacteria; kingdom Pseudomonadati; phylum Verrucomicrobiota; class Opitutia; order Puniceicoccales; family Coraliomargaritaceae; genus Coraliomargarita; species Coraliomargarita parva. The sequence goes on along the minus strand of NZ_JAPZEI010000020.1, from coordinate 3,036 downwards.
TGGTTTCCCGTTGGCGGGATCTACGACATCCGTGTTCATCGGTGTCGATCCGTGGTTCATTCAAATGTCTTTCCCATATCGTAGAGGCTACTCAAGACTGTAGCGCGGAGCGCGAAAGGAATTGAGTATGCCGACTGGATCTCATTTTTGGTGTAATATCTTAAAAGACGCCAAGCTCTTCAAGCTGTCGCTCTAATGAATTAGTTCTCTCATTCTCGCCAAACTTGTCAAAGTCGACTTTTAATTGGTTTAGTGCCTCGTCTCTAGTGATTTCTTCTTTTTGGACCTTTGAAGCTAGAATCGCTGAAGTCTTGTCCAAAAGGCACGCATAGCTGTATATGCATTCAATTATTTCCTTCGGAAAATCGACGTAATCATCCACGAGTTCTTCAATGTTCCCCTCATGCGTATCCGACATGAACATTCGATGCTGCTTCCAGAAGGCATCATTTAGTATTTTGGATACGTTCATTTTTTTCTGAGATCGTCGAGCTCTGGCGGCGGCGCGTCAGCGACGTTGGCCAGAAGCGGCTGGTTCTGGATTCATTTTAGATTGCTGTTGCGAGGCCGGTTTTGGTGATACTCCAGACACCATCTTTCTTTTCTGCTATCATGGGGATTTCAGAAGTGAAGCCAGGGTGTGGTTTTCCGCGGTTCGATATCCCAACGATCATCCTCACTTTTTCCTTCGATTGAACAAGAATCTGCAGGATCTTGTAGTCTGCTCCTTTGCTCTCGTAAACAAGATCATTCAATGCCTTCAGTTCTTCTTTTCCAATTGTCTGGAACTGACCCTCGATAAGAGTGCCGTTCACTTGGACAACATGGATATATTCGTCGGTTTCTCTCACCTTCAGCAAATACCCAAGAGCAAAGCCGATCAATAGGCTTAGAGTCGCGGTAATGATGATCGATTTCATTTTACTCTGTGAAAACGTAGAGGATGAGAGACGCGAGGCACTCGCGTTGCTCACTCCGCCTTGTTATGTTTTTTGTTCTTGATGTAACTTCAACACTGGGAAACTGAACTCCTGATTCCGATAGTGTAATCGAAATCGATAATTACATTATTTTTTGTGTCTGGGATGAACGATACTGCAACTGGTAGCAGGATGAAGACGCAGATGCCTATCTTAACCAACGATACAGTTTTTCTTTTTTCTTTCCTTGATAGGCGGCAAATACCTGTGATCGCTCCAATTGACGAAAGAATGATTGCAAGACCGTATAGGAATACGACCAGGTAGGCTTCTCCCATCATTGCTTCGATCGTGTCTTGTTCACTGAAGAAGCTGATGGCCGTTGCGACAATCGCTAGGAGAGCTGCAATTAGGCTTAGGGTCATTGCTTTTTCTCTTCCACAACGATGAGGCTAGTCGCGATGGGGCGCAGCCCCGTCGTTGACTATGCCGGCTGTTGGGTCATTTTCTCTACCGAGATTTCAAGAGAGGTTCGAATATCACTAAACTCGTCAGCACATTTTTTGAGCTCAAAGAATTTGTCCTCAAAGGCATCTAAGCTTAATGTTCCTTTTCCGTTTTCTATTTCTGGTGCGTGGTAGTGTATTGGCTCTGATAGCCACCTCTTCCATTCCCATGCGCCATGCGAGATTATATTCCGAAAATGTCTAATTCCTTCCAGCCGAGAATTCCACTCGCTGAATGTCTCATTCAGATCGTGCTCATCTGCTAATCCTAGGATTCTCTTGCGCTTTGAATCGAAGCTCTGGGAAAGCCACTTTTCAGGTGATTCATTCCCATTTCTTTGAAGGCAGTAACGAAGGCAGTAGCCCATATTTCTATCAAGCAGATTGAAGTGGTAAATGAAGTCCTTGTAGGTTCTGAGGAATTCGATTTCGCCTTTAGTGTTCATGATTTTTACCCAACGTGGAGCTCTGGCGACGGCGCGTTAGCGACGTTGCCCAGTAGCGTCTGGTTCGGTCTTGTTTGGTTTTAGGGTCTTTCGGATTTCTGGATACTTTCTTCTTCGATGATAGGGCATAATTCTCGATAGTGCATTCGCTAGAACCCACTTCGTGTCTGGATCCTTCTCTTTCTGGAAATTATCCAATAAGGCTTCTTCGACCTCTCTTCCAGCATCCTTCTCGGTCAATGCTCGAATAATTCCTTCTCTTATTATTTTTTCGTGCGGAAGGTTTAGGTGCTTCAGAAGGATAGGATACGCCTTCGGGTATGGCCCAATAAATTTTCTTTCGAGAACTGGATGTGGTGCATTATTTACGAGGTCGTAAACACTCTCGATTGAGTAACCAATTTCATTTATTTCTCTTACGAGTTCTTCTTGATCTTTCTTTCGTGCATCCCAGATCGGCTTGAGTCGCTCTTCCTTTTCTTTCATCCGACGCTGGTAGTCTGGATCATTCGCTAGCTGATCCATCAACTCTTTGGCTGTCATTGGTTTCATTTTATTCACCGAACGTCGAGCAGTGGCGCGCCTATGGCGTTGCCACCTGCGCCTGGTTCGACCCAGTTTGGTTTGGAGGTGAAAAATGCATAATCTGGATAAAACCTCCAGATTCCTTATCTTTGGTCTCAATGATGCAATTCTGGTGTGAACGCGAAAAGACCTGAACGATCTGATCGTCACTTTTCTTCACGTATAGTTTCCCATCAGTATTAATCGATGGACCTACGACCGCCTGAAAGGTCATCTTTTCTGAATTCGTTCGATTCACATCCATATCAAACAGGTCAAACGCTGGTGGTTCGAATGTAAGCAAATCCACGAAACCTTGAGTATTGTAGGGGATGCCCAAACTCTCAAAGGCGATTCTTTCTTCCTCTTTTTCTTTTACGCCTTCGATTGGGTCACTCTTCATGTTAGAAATCTCGTCGTAAAACTCCTTTTCGGCCTCAGAGGTCATCTCGACGATTTCGGGTGGAGTGTATTCTGAGCCGGCCCCGTAAAGTTGGACAGGTTGCTTCACCGAGTTAAAGTAAAGCAACCAATGAAAAAGAGACGAAAGTTCACATCCGAGTTCAAAAGCAAGGTAGCGCTGGAGGCGCTGCGGGAACA
>NZ_JAPZEI010000019.1 GCF_027257905.1 Coraliomargarita parva | reverse complement strand
TTAAGGCAAAATTCATGCGTTCTTCTATCATTTTGGTTTCTCTCCATGGCATCACCCTTTCTGGCCGAAAGTGTTACCCATGTCCTGAACCTTTTTTGGTACCTATGTCCTGAACCTGTACCCCTGAGGCCTCAGGAGTTGAACATTGTTCGAGATCCGCTGAAGTTCCTCCTCTGCTTGCAGGGGAGGTGTCTGCGCTTGTCGCAGACGGAGGGGTTGACTGGCGACGAACCACCCCGTCTGCCGCTTCGACAAGCTCAGGGCGGGCCGCTGGCGCGTCATCCACCCCTCCTTAGCCAAGGAGGGGAACTGGTTGTTTTGAGATTCGAGATACGGGGGGCTTTGAGGAAGGATGAGGGCTGAAACCTGAAACCTGAAGCTTAGAGGACGATAACTTGGAGTTGGGCGCCTTTGCTGGCCCAGGCGCAGGCGAGTTCGTCGATCCAGTTGCGGACGCGGCGGTATTCCTCGGTCCGGTTGGCGGTCCATCGGCGGCCGGGGGGGCAGACGGCTTCGTGCAAGCCGGTGACGAGCAGGAGGGCCTGGCGTTGGCCGGCTAGGGCCTTCATGCGGCTGACAATCGCCTGCCGTATCCAGAGCGGGCTGAAATCCTCCATCGCCGGGACATGCCAGTGTTCGAGTGCCAGTTCGCGCTCGCCGGCTTCACCGAGGTAGAGGTTGGCCAGTCGTTCCACATAGCGCTGCAGGGACTCGGAGTCCGGGCCCCCGGTTTGCTCCTGCCGGTAGAAGAGGAGGGCCCGCTTGGCATGCTCCGCGAACTCCGGGTCTTTTTGCCCGAGTTGGGCGAGGAGTTCGTTGAGAGCGTTGAGTTGGTCGATCGGATCAGGCTTGGCCATGCTCCGAAGCTTCCTTTAGCTCGTTGATTTCCTGGGCCAATTCGGCCAGGTCGCGGAAATCCTTATAGACCGAGGCGTAGCGGACGTAGGCGATCTGGTCCAATTTCTTGAGCCGCAGCATGATCTGCTCGCCGATGGCTTTAGCCGGTATCTCGTGGTCGAATTCCTTCTCCAGCGAGGCCAGGACATCCGCCACCAGCATCTCGATCTGCATGACGTCGATGGGGCGCTTTTCCACCGCTTTTCTCAGGCCGCCGAGCATCTTGTTCCGGTCGAAGTCCTCCCGCCTGCCGTCTCGCTTAACTACTTGAAGATCAGAGCGTAAGACTTCTTCGATCGTCGTGAACCGGTACCCGCAGTCGAGGCATTCGCGCCGACGGCGGATCGAGGTCTCGTTTTTCCCGGTACGGGTATCGAGCACCTTGGTTTCGAGTGATGTGCATTTGGGGCAACGCATCGGTCTAATGTCCGGGTTACTGGTGGTTGGCTGGCGTGCAGCTTTCCGAAAAAGAGAAACACTAGATATATACGTTTTGGGAATCAATCACTATATTTAGTGGTTGGGGGCTGTGGAAGGCTGACGGCTGAAACCTGAGACCTGAGTTGTTCGTTGGACGAGATGTCCTTCGAGAGGTCGTTAGATCTCTGTGGAAATCGCTTTCGCGCTTTCGCTACAGGGAGTCTTTGCCGTGTATCCAGACAACGTCCAACAAGCAACGAACAACGCTCGCGGCCATCGGCCGCTGGCCTGCTAGAGCTTGAGGAAGTTCTGGAGGATGCGCATGCCGTCTTCGGTGGCGATGGACTCGGGGTGGAACTGGACGCCCCAGACGGGGAGTTCCTTGTGGGCGAGGCCCATGATTTCACCTTCGTCGGTCTCGGCGGTGATTTCGAGGCAGTCGGGCAGGCTGCTGCGCTCGACGAGGAGCGAGTGGTAGCGAGTGGCCCGGAAGGGATTGGGGAGGCCTTCGAAGAGGTCGGTGTTCCGGTGCTTCACGGGGGAGGTTTTGCCGTGCATGAGGCGGTCGGCGCGCACGACCTTGCCGCCGAAATACTGTCCGATGCTTTGGTGGCCGAGGCAGACGCCGAGGATCGGCTTCTTGCCGGCAAAGGCGCCGATCATCTCGAGGCTGACCCCGGCTTCGGTGGGCGAGCAGGGGCCGGGAGAGATCATGACGCGGTCCGGGTTGAGGGCCAGCGCCTCTTCCGGGGTGATTTCATTGTTCCGGAAGACCTTTTGCTCCACCCCCAACTGGCCGAAGTACTGGACCAGATTGTAGGTGAAGGAATCAAAATTATCGATGACGAGGAGCATGTGATAGGGGGTCGGATTATTGTTCGCCCAGTACGCGGGCCACTTCCTGGACGTCCTTGTCGCCACGGCCGCTGAGGTTGCCGATGATGATCTGGTCCGGAGCCATCTCGCGGGCGCGCTTCATGGTGTAGGCGACGCCGTGGGAGGATTCCAGGGCGGGGACGATGCCTTCGATCGAGCACATGGCCTTGAAGGCGTCGAGTGCTTCGGCATCGGTGGCGTAACCGAAATCGATGCGTCCGGCATCCTTGTAGTAGGCATGTTCGGGACCGACGGCGGCATAGTCCAGGCCAGCCGAGACGGAATGGGTCAAATCGATCTGTCCATCGTCATCCTGCAGGATCCAGGTCTTGGCGCCTTGCAGGACGCCGAGGCGGCCGCCGGCAAAACGGGCGGCGTGCTCGCCGCGGGTGATTTCGCGGCCGCCGGCTTCGACACCGGTGAGGCGGACGGCTTCGTCCTGGAGGAAGGCAAAGAAGACGCCGATGGCGTTGGAGCCGCCTCCGACGCAGGCGGCGACCTCATCCGGGAGGCGGCCTTCCTTCTCGAGGATCTGGCGTCGGGCTTCCTCGCCGATGACGCGCTGGAAGTCGCGCACCATCATGGGGAAGGGGTGTGCCCCGAGGGCGGAGCCGATGATGTAGTGGGTGTCGCGTACATTGGTCACCCAGTCGCGCATGGCTTCGTTGACCGCTTCCTTCAGGGTTTTCTGACCGGCGGAGACGCCGCGCACCTCGGCGCCGCAGAGGCGCATGCGATAGACGTTGAGGGCCTGGCGGCGCATGTCTTCCTCACCCATGTAAATGACGCACTCAAAGCCCATCTTCGCACACATGGCGGCGGTGGCGATGCCGTGCTGCCCGGCTCCGGTTTCGGCGATGATTCGTTTCTTGCCCATGCGTTTGGCAACCAGGGCCTGGCCGAGGGCATTGTTTATCTTGTGGGCGCCGGTGTGGAGCAGGTCTTCCCGCTTGAGATAGATCTTGGCTCCGCCGCAGTGCTCGGTAAGGCGCTCCGCGAAATACAGATTGGTTGGACGGCCGGCGAATTCGCGCAGATGAAAGTCGAGTTCCTTCTGGAATGCCGGGTCCTTGCGGGCCTCGTGATAGGCTTCCGTCAGTTCGAAGAGCGGCGTCATCAAGGTCTCGGGCACATACATGCCACCATAGGGGCCGAAGTGGCCGCGGACATCGGGCAGGCTGAGCGGATCGACTTCGAGGACTGGCTTTTCGGTTTGCATGCTGAAATACGGTTGCGGGCGGGGCCCTTTGTCAAGCTGGCAGGCGCGCTTCGAAGGCCTCAATGTCTTCCGGCGTGTCGATGCCGACGGTCGGTTGGTCGGTGATGCCGACGTGGATACGGTAGCCGTGCTCCATGGCGCGGAGTTGTTCGAGGCGTTCGATCTGCTCGAGGAATCCGGGCTCGAGGGAGGAAAAGGCTTTGAGGAAGTCTGCCTTGTAAGCGTAGAGTCCGAGATGGCGGTAGCAGGGGTTCTCCGCCAGCCAGGGTGTTTCCACGGTGCCCCGGGTGTCGCGGGAGTAGGGGATCGGAGCACGCGAGAAGTAGAGCGCATAGCCGTCGCGGTCCCTCACGACTTTGACCTGGTTGGGATTGGCGAAGTCTTTCGGATGCTCAAAGGGGATGGCGAGGGTCGACATGGCGGCATCGCCCTTCAGCCCTTCGGCGAGGGAACGGATCTGCTCGCCGGTGACGAGCGGCTCGTCGCCCTGAACATTGATCACGGCGTCGGCCCCGACTTCGGCGTTGGCCTCGGCCAGACGGTCGGTCCCGCTGGGGTGGTCTGCTCGGGTGCGCACCGCATTGAAGCCGGCCCCGCTGAGGCAGTTGTAGAGCTCGCCATCATCCACCGCGAAATAGAGGGGAAATTCCGGTGCCACCTCGCGGATCCGTTCGGCGGTCCAAATGATGACCGGTTTGCCCCGCACCTCGTGCAGGAGCTTCTTCGGAAATCGGGTCGAGGCCAGACGTGCCGGTACAATAATGGAAGGGGTTTTTGACATATGGCGGGATATCATCATGAAACTTAGGCGATGAACAAGGAAATCAGTGCCGCAGAAGCCGCGAATTTGAAAGAGTCCGGCGAGTCGATCGTCTTTCTGGATGTGCGAGAGCACGATGAAGTGGCGATCTGCGCGATCGAGGGCGCGTTGCACGTCCCCATGGGAGAGATTCCCGAGCGCTTGGAACAGCTGCCTAAGGAGCCGACACTGGTGGTGTTTTGCCACCACGGGATGCGCAGCCAGAACGTGATCCATTATCTGGAGGCGCGTGGCATGACCAACACGATCAACCTGCGGGGCGGAATTCACGCCTGGGCGTGCGAGGTGGATCCGGAGATGCAGCGCTACTGAGTGGAGTCCAAGCCTGCCTAGGGCGGGACGCCCTCGCTCCGTTGAGTTCGTACTCCGATCTACGGGAGGGCGATTGTTCTCAATCGCCGTGGCACGCAGGCACGCTCCCTTCAGGATCCAATCAAAGCGGGGTCATCTATTTCCTGTAGAGAATGGGCATAATTCGTTAGCACTGCTTGACAATTCAGTGGTTTGGGTGGATGAGGGCAATGTCGCTTTCGACCATTTTATCATTGGTTAGGGTGTTTGGCCTAGGTTAGAAAAGATGAGAGATCGGGTATATCATCTGTTTTTCATAGTCGAGCGGGTTGGGGCCTCCTATAATGACTCGCCATTGCCTCGTATTCTGATAGGTTTGGTTACCTAAAAGCGCTGATTTATGAATCCTAGAGATCAGGCGACGCCATTGGCGATAGAGGCCTCGGTGGTCATTCCGTGCTACAATGCCGCTACGACTCTTGCGGAGCAGTTGGAAGCACTCGCCTGCCAGACTTTTAGCGGTGTCTTTGAAGTCGTCCTGGTGGATAATGCCAGCACGGATAATTCGGCAGAAATCGCAGCCTCGTATGCCGATCGTTTTGCCTCCCTGCGGGTGGTTCGCGCGACCCGTTTGAAAGGAGCCGGCTATGCGCGCAATGTCGGTGTCGAAGCCGCCAAGTCAGAGTATGTCCTGTTCTGTGATGCGGATGATGTTGTCAGCGTGCAATGGGTGGCCTCGATGGTCGCAGCGTTGCAGGCCGGCTGCTTGGTGGGCGGGGGGCGTGATTTTCGCCGGTTGAATGCGGATTGGCACCCGGTGCTGCGGGACCACCCCGAAGACCTGGATTCGCATACTGTATGCGATGTGCATTACTCGGGTGGGCTGTCCCATGTAGGCGCCGGCAACATGGGCGTGCATCGTTCGCTCTTTTTGGAGTTGGGTGGTTTTGATCAGTTGATCCCGATCCATGAAGATGTCGATTTTTGTATCCGGGCGCAATTGGCGGGCCATGAATTGAAGCACTGTCCGGAGGCAATGGTTTACATCCGGGTGCGGCAGTGTCTGGGGGCGGTCTTTCGTCAGGCCCGTGTCTGGGGGTACTGGAGTGTGGCTTTGCTGAAGAAGCATCGTGCGACTCTGGGGGATCCGCCGATTTTCCGGCCCTTGTTACACTGGCCGCTTTTGATCCTCCGGGTGGCGCAGGTTCGGGACCGGGGTGATTTTTATCTGTGGACTTATCGGGTCGGCTGGAAAATCGGCCGACTCTTCGGCAGTCTTATGATGGGCTTCTTTGCGTTATGACGGGAGCGCTCGGGTGGAAACTGTCGAAAGCCTTGGCCTATCCATTGGGGCTTTCTCCGTTGATGGGCAGCGTCGCTTCGGTCGCGGTGAATGGGCCGAAGGTCGCGTTGACTTTCGATGACGGTCCGCATCCGGACTCCACGCCTTTCCTGCTGGATCTGTTGAAGAAGCATGGTGTGGTTGCCAGTTTCTTTGTGGTCGGGGAGTCGGCCCGCAAGTATCCGGAAATATTGGAGCGTGCGGTGGCGGAGGGGCATGCGCTGTGCAACCACGGATGGAGCCATCGTTCGCTGCCCATGCTGAAGGCTGCGGGGCAGGCCGAGGAGATCCGCAAATGCGCGGAGGCGATCGGCGCGCTCGGGCATCCGTACTTCCGGCCGCCCTACGGGCACCAGTCGGTGGGCTCGCGTTTGCGTGCCGGTTGGCTGGGGCAAACCGTCGTGACTTGGAGCGAGCATGTCGCCGATTGGCGAAAACAGCCGGTCGAGGAGCTGGCCGAGTCCTTAAGGTCGGCGATCAAGCCCGGCGCGATCGTGCTCCTGCATGATGCAATCCTGGTGGCGGAAGGCTTGCAGCCGCCAGCCGAACTGCAGGTGGACCGCCGGCCGCTCTTTGAGGCATTGGATACGGTCTTGGGGGAGTTGGGCGCGCAGTTTGACTTCCTGACCATCCCGGAGTTGCTCTCGCAGGGGAAAGTGCGGTGGAGCAACTGGTTCCGGTTCAGCGAGGATGTCAGCTAGTCGTGCTTCGCGGTTGCAAGTCTTCGCGGAGCTGGTTTGATCGGAGGCATGAGCACTTTATTCGAGCGTATCATTGCACGTGAGATTCCAGCCGAGATTCAGCATGAGGACGAGCACTGTATCGTCATCCATGATATCGACCCGAAGGCGCCGACGCATTTCCTTGTGATTCCGAAAAAAGTGATTCCCCGGGTGGCGGAAGCGACGGAGGCCGACCAGACTATCCTGGGGCATCTCCTGCTGACGGCCGCGACGGTGGCGGACTCCCTGAAGCTTGAGGGCGGGTACCGGATCGTGATCAACAACGGCAAGGACGGTGGCGAAACCGTGCCGCACATGCACGTGCATGTGCTGGGTGGGCGTCCGATGGCCTGGCCTCCGGGCTGAGCCCCCACTAGCTCTGCTTGCTACGGCGCTGGATTTCGAGATCCCGGTAGGCGAGCTTATGGACGGCTTCCATGGTTGGCTCGGGCAGGTCGCCGAGGGCCTTGATGGCGGAAGCCGCTTCATCGGTCACGGTTTGACCGATGTTGAGGACGCTCTTGTCGAAGTCCTTGGAGTTTTCCGCCTCGATGGTGACGAGCTGCATTTTGTTCAAGTAATTGAGCAGGATGTGGTGACTGCCTTCGATGGCCTTGTAGTAGAGGGCCTGCCGTTCGAGTGATGCTGCAATCATCCGGTCATGGTGGCGTTTGACCATGATCCAGAGAAGCAAGGTGGTGATGAGGATGTAAGCCCAGCCCTTGATGGTCTGAAATACGATGACGTCCTGCATGGAGGGCGCGATGGTTGCCACAACGCGATCTGAAATTAGAATCCAAGTCGCGCCGACGACGAAATAGATCAATGGGATCTTGAAGTAACTTTTCAACGGCACGGTAACACTGAGCAGACGGAATGCCGTAGCAAACCGAAAGAATAAAATATCTTAACCCTGTAGCACGTGCAGGTTGGCCATTGAGATCCCGCTGAGCATCGCACCCACGATTCCAAGGAAGCCCTGGTCGGTTCCGGCGAGGTAAAGGTTGTCCAGCTGGGTGCGTCCGTCCTTGATCTTATTGGGTGCTCCGTAAATGGCGCCGTTCAGGTGGCCCGTGTACTTGCGTACTGTGCGGGGGGTGAACATGTCCTTCGCGATCCGGTGTGCGTCCAGGTCCAGCTGGCTTTGGGGCAGGATGGAAAGCGCGACCGCCTGCAGTTTGGCGTACCATTCCTCCTTGCGGGCGAGGTAGTCCGCTTCCTCCAGTCGGCACCAGGCATCGTGGTTGGCCATGGCCGTGATGCGGAGAAAGCCTTCGTCGAGCTGCCGTCCCTCGCCATACCGGTAATTATTGGGAAAGCAGATCACACCACTGCCCGGATCGACCAAGTCATCTTCGACCCGGGCATAACGGAAGCGCGGTTCGCGGGTGTTGAAGAAGATGATGGTGTCATTCCAGCCGAAATCCGCCGGCTGGCGGTCCAGTACGGTGATGGTTTCGGTGAAGCTCAAGCGGCCGATGTTGTCGGCTCCGGCGTCCGGGGCCTGGTCCTCGCAGAGGCGCAGGGTCTCGACCGCGCCGGCGGTGGAAATGATCTTATCGGCGGTAAGGGTGGCGCCGTCGTCGAGGGTGAGGGCGGTGGCCCGCGCGCCGTCGCTGTGGATGCGGCGGATGCCGCACTTCATCTTGCGCAGCCCGCCGAGCTCGCGGTACTTGTTCTGCAGGAGGCGGATGATGACGCGGACCCCGTCGAAGGGGCGGGCAAAGCCCTCGAAGAAGAGGGAGCGGAACATGATGGCGAACTGGCCGTAGTCCATGTCCTCCTCCTGGGCACTGCCATAATACATGACCGGGCAGAAGATCATATCCTCCAGCAAGGGGTCGGTGATGTGGCGCTGTACCGCAGTGCGGGCCGAGCTGGGCAGGGCACCCAAGTCAAAGGCGTCCAGCTCCTTCACCTCCTGCACGAGCGCGCGGAAGCCGTCGATCTGGGCGGGAAAGGCGCGCGCGACCTCGGACTCGAAGAGCTCGAAGTCATTGTTGAAGGCGAGCTCGCAGTCGGGAAAGGCGATACGCGAGCCCAGCTGTGGGCAGAGGTCGAAGTCGTCGTAGGGGATCCGCAATTGGCGCAGCAACTTGGCCAGCGGCGTGCCCTTCGTTCCCTTGGGCACGTAATTTGTCATCGCATGCAGGCCGACATCATACTTGCGGCCGTCGATGCTGTAGAAGGAGTTGAGGCCTCCGGAGGCATTGTGCCGTTCGAGGATGATGCAGTTCTTGCCTGCGAGAGCGAGGCGGATGCCGGCCGCCAAGCCAGCCATACCGGCACCGATAATGACGACTTCAAAGTGCCGGCCGTCGAGGGATGCGGACATAAGTCGCGCTTGTCAGGGAGCGGTAGAGGCGTCCGGCCTCTCCTACTTTTCGTTGAACTTGGGCGTGAGGTATTCCGCGCAACTAGCCAGGGATGCCAGTTTCGGGTAGTCTTCTTCCGGCACTTCGATGCCGTGCTGCTTGCGCAATTCCATCACGATGTCGAGGAAGTCCATGGAATCGAGATCCATCTGCTCGCGGAGGCTTACCTCGGCCTTCAGGTCCGTGGTGTCTTCGTCCGGAGCGATTTCATTGATGATATCGATTACGATTTGTTTTACGTCGTCTTCTGTCATGTCGGTAATAAATGGAGAATGGGAATAAGGGAAGGGGGCCTAGCCTTCGAACTTTCGAAGGATCAAAGCAGAGTTGATGCCCAGCATTCCGAAGGAGTTGTTGAGGATAACTTTGACCGCGTCAACCTTACGTGGCTCGTTGATGACGAGATTCGGCAAGGCGCATTCGGGATCGAGGTCATCGACATTAATGGTGGGGTGAATCGTATTGTCTTGGAAGGACGGGATGTTGCCAGCCAGTTCCAGAGCGCCGGCCGCACCCATGGCATGGCCGATGAAACTCTTGGTGTTGTTGATATAAGTCGTGGGGCAGTCGCCGAAGACTTCAGCAATCGCCTTGCATTCCTGGATGTCGCCCTGAGGCGTGGAAGTGGCGTGGGTGTTGACGATATCGACATCGCCCGGCTCGATCCCCGCGCTTTGCAGGGCCGCGCGCATGCATTCGGCCTGGCGTTCGGGATTGGGCAGCACGTAGTCGGACGCGTCGGAATTGATCCGGTAGCCGATGATTTCGGCGATGATGTTGGCGCCGCGTGCCTGTGCGTCCTCAAGGCGCTCAAGCACATAGATGCAGCCGCCTTCGGATACGACGATGCCGTTGCGGCCCTTGTCGAAGGGGCGGCTCGCCAAGTTCGGGTCGTCATGCTTGGCCAGGGCTCCCTGGCTCTTGAAGCCGGCAAAGATGCCGAAAGTCTGGATGCTTTCACTAACCCCGCCGGCCAATGCCATGTCCACTTCGCCGAGGCGGAGCATTTGCACGGCTTGGATCAGGCCGGCATTGCCCGCGGCGCAGGCGGCACCGATGGTGTAATGGGGCCCGGTTATCCCGAGGTTGATGGTGATCTCGCCCGCAGGGTTGTTGGCCACGGTCCGCGGATTGTGGTGGTGGGTCCAATAGCGGGTGTCGTAGTCGAACTTCGAAATGTTATAGACCTCGTTTTCCGTCTCCACATTGCCGTGCTCGGTGGTGCCGACATAGACGCCGATACGGCTCTTGTCGAAATTGGCAAAATCAAAGCCGCTGTCCTCAAGGGCCTCGTGGGCGCAGTAAATGGCGATGCTGCCGGCACGGGTGCCGACGCGGAGTTCCTTGCGGGATTGGTACTTGCGGGTGTCGAAGTCACAGACTCCGGCCGGTACCGGGCCCATGTATCGCATGTCGATGGTCTGGATACGAGGTACCCCTTTGAGGAGGTTTTCGCGGTATTCCTCAAGCGTGTTCCCATTGGGGGCGGTCAGGCCTAGGCCTGTTATGACGATGCGCGGTAGCTGCATGGTGAAACGGACATTGTTACCAACTTTGAAGGCCCATCTGTCAATACAGTAAAAATCTTGTCCGGCTGCAACCGAATCATCCCTTTCCTTGGAAATAGATCAATTTTTACTTCGACAGCTTCTATTCCCGCTTTATTTCAGGCAGAATCATGAAAGTACTAGTAGTCGGAGGTGCAGGTTATATTGGAAGTCACTGCGTTCGCCAGTTGCAAGCTGCCGGACACGAGCCGGTTGTTCTGGACAATTTGGTGTTCGGTCATCGTTCCGCGGTGGCTGAGGACGTGCCGTTTTACGATTGCGACCTCGGGGATCCCGAAGTCGTCGGCAAGATCCTGAAGGAGGAGCAGATCGAACTGGTCATGCACTTTGCCGCCTTTGCCTATGTGGGCGAGTCGGTGACCGAGCCTCGTAAATACTACGAGAACAATTTTGTCGCGACCCTGCGCCTGCTTGAGACCATGATCGACAACGGGGTGAAGAAATTCGTCTTCTCCTCCACCTGTGCGACCTACGGCGAGCCGGAAAGCCTGCCCATCGTAGAGACGCTCCGCCAGAGCCCGATCAATCCCTACGGTCAGACCAAGCTGGATGTGGAGAACTGCCTCAAGGCCTTCGCCCATGCCTATGGCCTCAGCTTCGCTGCTTTCCGTTACTTCAATGCCGCCGGTGCGGCCGAGGACGGCACCATCGGGGAAGACCACAACCCGGAAACCCACCTGATTCCGCTCGTGATTGATGCCGCTACCGGAAAGCGCGAGAACATCAAGATTTTCGGGACCGACTACGACACCCCGGACGGCACCTGCCTGCGGGACTACGTCCATGTCGACGACCTTTCCCGCGCCCACATCGCCGTTTTCGACAAGCTGGCGGAACCCGGTGCCGGCTATTTCTACAACCTCGGAACCGGTACGCCGAATTCGGTGCGTGAAATCATCAACGCGGTCGAGGCAGTGACCGGCCTGAAGGTGCCCGTGGTTGAAGACGAGCGCCGTGCCGGTGACCCGCCCGCCTTGTTTGCCGATTCCAGCAAGGCCCAGCAGGAGCTGGGCTGGGAGATCAAGTACAAGGACGTGAAGGACATTATTGCGACCGCCTGGCGCTGGCATCAGTCCCATCCCAAAGGCTACGAGGACTGAGGGCCCTAGAGGGCTGAAGGCGGAGACCTGAAACCTGGAGTTTAATTTTTTCACGGAGGGGTCAGGACATGGGTAACAGTTTAGGTTCAAGACATAGGTAACACTTCGTCAGAGCTTGGTGACAGTTGTTAGTATTATTTTTGTA
>NZ_JAPZEI010000018.1 GCF_027257905.1 Coraliomargarita parva | reverse complement strand
GTTCGAAAAAGGAAAGCCTTACAAATGGGCCATCACTGCGGCCATGCGAAAGCTACTCATTCACATACAGTCCCTGCTGAAAAATTATGAAAAACAACTTGTATAAAGACACAGTTGCTGCAAGCAGAGGAGGAGTTTGGTGTGTGGTTTGCTCCTGATGGCAACGCGTTTAGTAAGGGTGCCACACGAATCACTCCAGATGGAGGCTGCAAAATAAAAGCTCCTCCTCTTTTCAAGGGGAGGTGTCTGCGCTTGTCGCAGACGGAGGGGTCTGGGTACAGAAGGACTCATGTCCAAGGCCGCACTTTCCCGGAAATCGACGATGACACAAAAAAGCGCGCCGGACCGGAGTCCGACGCGCCTGAAAAGAATCTGAACTGAACTTAGGTCAGTTGCTTGATGATCTCAACGATCGGCAGGAAGAGCGCGATAACGATGAAACCGACCGCCAGAGCGAGGAACACAATCATCACGGGCTCGATGATCGAGGTGATCCCGGCCACCGCATTATCCACGTCTTCGTCGTAGTTGTCCGCGATACGGTTCAGCATCTCGTCGAGCTTACCGGTCTCCTCCCCCACGTCCACCATACTGGTCACCATATTGGGGAAGACGGTCTCACGCTCCATCGGAGCGGACACGGACTCACCGTCACGCACGGAATCATGCACGCGGGTAAGCGCATTCGCATAATAGACATTCCCAGTGATGTCCTTGGTAATATTGATGGATTGCAGGATGGGCACACCACTGGAAAGCAGGGTACCGAAGGTGCGTGTGATACGGGCGATGTTCACCTTACGCACCAGATCCCCCACCTTCGGCAGGTTGATCGAACACCAGTTAAAGATCTTCGAACCGAACGAGGTGTTAAGCAGGAACTTAAAGCCTACCACCACACAAACCGCCAAGATAAAAGAGATGATGATATTGTCGCGCAGGAAATTACTAATGGTGATGACCAACTGGGTCGGCGCGGGGAGAGCCGCACCTTCAAGCATATCATCGAAAATCGACTGGAACTTGGGCACCACGACAACCATGAGCAGGGCAACGATCGAAACCGCCACCGCGACCACGACAACCGGATAGACCATCGCCGACTTGACCTTCTTCTTGGTCTTTTGGGCTTTTTCCATGAAACCGGCCAAACGAGCCAGCACGACGTCAAGCACACCACCGGCCTCACCGGCCTTGATCATGTTGACATAAAGACGGTCAAACACCTTGGGGTGCTGGGACAAGCCGTCCGAAAAGGAATTACCGGACTTCACCTGGTCAGAGATTTGTTCGAGAATGCCCTTGAAGCGAAGATTGCGCTCTTGGCGCACCAGCACTTCAAGAGAGCGTAGCAGGGGCAGGCCAGCTTCAAGCAGCGTTGCCAACTGACGCGTAAAAGTGGTCAGTTCCTCCTGCTTCAGCACTTTACCGAACGAAAAACCGCCGCCCTTTTTGGCGCTGGAGGATTTCGTACGGGATGAGGTGCGCTTAACCTTGGCGGGGCCATCGCCACCGGCCGCAGCCACATTAGTTGCCATCAGGCCCATGGCGCTGATCTTGGCGTTTGCATCCTCCTGGCTTGCGGCATCGATCGTACCGGTCTTTTGCTTCCCGGACTGATCAATCGCAGTATATTTAAACTTAGGCATGGGGTGAATCTCCGATAATTAGGTGTATTTCAGAACTTCTTCAATGGTGGTATTTCCGTCGAAAATGGCACGCAGGCCATCGTCACGCAAGCTTCGCATGCCCTGCTCCAACGCTTTTTGCTTGATCGCAAGCGTCGGTGCACGGTGGTTGATCAGCTCGCGGATCGCATTGGTCACGACAACCATCTCAAAGAGGCCAATCCGTCCCTTGTAACCGGTCTTGCTGCACTCGTGGCAGCCTTCACCATAGTAGAAATCCTTGTCGGCGATCTCCAGAGGGTCCACATCGAGCAGATCGATCAGGTCCTGACCCGGCTCATAGGCGGTGCGGCAACTACGGCAGATCCGGCGAACCAGACGTTGGGCCAGAATCGCTTCTAGCGAAGCGGAAATAAGGAAGGGCTCCAGGCCCATATCGATCAGACGCGTGACCGCGCCCGGCGCGTCATTCGTATGCAGCGTGCTCAAAACCACGTGACCGGTCAGCGAAGCCTGCACCGCAATCTGAGCGGTTTCAAGGTCACGAATCTCCCCGACCATGATCTTGTCAGGGTCTTGACGGAGGAACGCCCGCAAGGCACGGGAAAAGTCCAGCCCAACCTGGTGGTTGACCGCCACCTGCATAATTCCGTCGATCTCATACTCAACGGGATCTTCCGCGGTCAGGATCTTGGTATCGACCGTATTAACCTCACGCAGCGCACTGTAAAGTGTCGTCGTCTTCCCCGAACCCGTGGGTCCGGTGACAATGAAAATACCGTTCGGACGATCCACCAGATCACGGATGGTCGTGAGAATATCATCCGGCATGGTGAGCGCATCGAGGTCGAGATTGACCACTGACTTGTCGAGCACACGAAGCACCACACTTTCGCCGAACTGGGTGGGCAGGGTCGACACACGAAGGTCCACCGGTCGACCGGCAATCGTCATTTTAATACGACCGTCCTGTGGTATCCGGCGCTCCGAGATGTTCATACTGGACAGCACCTTGATACGGGAAATGACCGGTACCGCAAGATTGCGCGGCGGAGGCGCCATTTCGTAGAGCGCACCGTCAATCCGGTAGCGGATACGGAACTGATCCTCAAAAGGTTCGAAGTGGATGTCCGAAGCCTTGTCGTTGATCGCCTGTTGCAGAACAAGGTTCACAAAACGAATGATCGGGGTCTGGTTGGCCAGATCGGTCAGGTCGGTTTCCGACATGTCCTCTTCCACCTGCGAGAAACTGTCCCCCAAGTCACCGAGAATGTCATCCACCGAAGAATCCTCTTCACCATAGGTACTGACGATCAGCGAATCCATGTAGTCCGGATCGCAGACGCTGATCATGATGTCCTTATTCAAGGTGAAGGTCAGGTCATCGATAATACTGGGATTGAAAGGGTCCTTCGCCAGCAGGGTGACCGAGGTATTGTCCACCTTGTAAGGCACCACCGCATACATTCGCGCCACGCTGGCACGCACCGTCGACGCGACTTCCTCCGGAATCGAGGTTGGCGGATCCCCGACATACTCATAGCCCAGGTAATCCGCCACAGCAGAGAGAATCGCTGTGCGCTCCACCACCGCGGAATCAATGGCGACATCCGCCAGCGACTTTCCCGTGTGCAGGTGGGTCTCGTTCATCTCGTCGAGCTGACTCTGGTCCAGCAATTCTGTGGATTTGAGGATCTCGTAGACGGTATCGTTATGGTCTTCGAACATTGGGGACTAACTTGTCTGTAGAAAGGTAAGAACTAGCGGGCGAACTTCGCACCGTTTTCAATAAGGTTTTTCCGCATGTCTGCGGCATTTTGGGACTTCGAAAGGGCCTCTTCGGGACTGATCAGGCCGCGATTGAACAGGCTCATCAGGTGCGCATCCAGACTGATCATGCCGTGGGTCGCCCCGGTCTGGATATCGGAAGCGATCCGGTAGGTCTTATTCTCACGAATGAGCTGCGCGATCGAGGTGGTCGTCACCATGATTTCAAAGGACGCCACACGCCCGCCGCCGATCTTCTTGCAAAGCACCTGGGAAATAACCGCAACAATTGAGGATGCCAACTGAGTCCGGATTTGGTCCTTCATGTGAGCCGGGAAGGCATCCACAATCCGGTCCACCGTACGGGCCGCACCGGTCGTGTGCAGAGTGGCAAAGACCAAGTGACCGGTCTCAGCCGCGCCCACCGCAGCTTCAATCGTCTCCAGGTCACGCATTTCCCCAACCAGAATGACATCCGGATCCTGCCGCAAGGCGCCACGGATGGCTTCGGAGAAACTGCCCACGTCGTTGCCCACCTCACGCTGGGTCACGATCGACTTCTTATGGTCATGGAAATATTCGATCGGGTCTTCAATCGTAATGATATGACCGTCCATGTGCTCGTTGATCCAGTTGATCATCGAAGCCAGCGTCGTCGATTTACCGGAGCCTGTCGGGCCCGTCACCAGGATAAGGCCGCGCGGACGGCTGATCAGCTCCTTGATCCGTTCCGGCAGACCAATATCGGCCAAAGTAAAGAGATCCTTGGGAATCTGGCGCAGGACCATGCCGTAGTTGCCCTTGGCTCGCAACACACTCACACGGAAACGAGCCAGGTCCAAATAGGCGAAACCGAAGTCAGCCCCCCCAGTGGTCTTCAAGCGCTCCTGATTGGTCGCCGAAGTGATGGCCTTCATCAAGTCCTCGGTATCCTGCGGGCTCAATTTTGGGCCATCGACCGGAGTCATTCCCCCATCGATCCGCAGTGTCGGCGGCTGATTAACTTGAATATGAAGATCGGACGCCCCCTGATCCACCATCAGTTCGAGCAGGTCGTTCATTTCATAACTCATATCAGTCCTTTGATTCAGGAAAACTTGGTTTAAACGGAATCGGCAACAGTCACGTGAAGCACTTCCTCGGCCGTGGTGACACCCGCCAACACTTTGCGAATACCATCCTCACGCATCGACCGCATCCCCATTTCACGGGCTTTTTCACGGATCGCCACAAGGCTGGCCTCTTCATAAATCATCTGCTGCAGCTCTTCGTTGATGTTAAACATCTCGAAGATACCCACACGTCCACGGAAACCGGCGTTACACTTCGGGCAGCCCTCGCCCTTCATGAAGGTCGCATCCGCCAACTGGTCGGGACGAATCCCCAAGGAGTTCAGCAAGCGTTCTTCCGGCATATCGGGCTTCTTGCAGTTCGGACAGATACGACGCACCAGACGCTGAGCCATGACCGCACGAACCGATGCCGACACAAGGAAGGGCTTGATCCCGATATCAATCAAACGGCTGACCGCACTGGGCGCATCATTCGTGTGGAGCGTACTAAAGACCATGTGACCGGTGAGCGAGGCATTCACCGCAATCTCGGCGGTCTCCTTGTCCCGAATTTCCCCCACCATGATAATATTGGGGGCCTGACGCAACATGGAGCGAAGCGCAGCAGAGAAGGTCATGCCGACTTCGCGGCGCACCTGCACCTGGTTGATACCGGTCATTTCATATTCCACCGGATCTTCCACCGTAATGATCTTGCGGTCCGGATGGTTGATATAATTCAGGGCGGAATACAAAGTCGTGGACTTACCCGAACCGGTCGGCCCGGTGACCAGGAAGATGCCGTCGGGCAGCGAAATAATACGCTCGAAAGTCGCTTGGTCGTCACTGAAGAAACCCAGTTCCGGCAAGCCAAGACGCAGGCCTTCCTTGTCCAGAATACGCATGACGATACTTTCGCCAAACGCGGTGGGCAGGGTCGAGACACGAAGGTCGATCACCTTGCTGCCGACCTTGATGTTGATCCGACCGTCCTGAGGCACGCGCTTTTCCGCGATGCTCACATTCGACATCAGCTTGATCCGGGAAACAATCGACGGCTGCAATCGCTTCGGCGGGTTCTCCACCTCATGCAGCACACCGTCCACCCGGTAACGGACCCGGAAACGCTTCTCCAGCGGTTCCATGTGAATATCCGAAGCACGGCGCTTGAGCGCTTCCGAGATCACCATGTGCACATAGCGAATGATCGGGGCTTCCTCTTCGCCGACACTGGACTCCTCGCCGGTGGGCAACTCGAAGCTCGGCGCCTTGCCGTCTTCGCTCTCGGAGCCATCCATGCCCGAGAAGATGTCGTTCATCTCGCGGGTCTGGCTCTTGTCGTAATTCTCGTTGATCGCGCGCTCGATCGCGTCCAGAGGTGCGATACGGGTCAGCACCGAACGCTTGATCACGTGACTGATACTGTCAATCGCGTCCATATCCAGCGGATCGCAAATCGCCAGTTCAACCTCGCTCTCGTGCGCTTCCAAGGGAAACACCTTATAGCGATTGGCCAAATCGTAAGGCACCACATGCAGCGCTTCGCTGGACACGCGCACCTGCTCAAGATCCACGAGATCCATATTGAACTCGTCGGCCAGGGCTTCGGCGATCTGCTGCTGTGTGACACGCTCTTCCTTGACGAGGTGCTCCAGAGCAAGCGTATCAGGCTCTGCCGAGTCTTCGGACGCAGTCGCTTCGCGCGCTTCCTCGACAGCAGCATCGTCAATTAAGCCTTTATCAATGAGAAGTTGTAGGACGAATTCGTCGGCTGAGGTCACAGATCGATGTTAACAGGGTTATATGAGATATGGTGAAAATAGACTAACGCGCCACACTCATCAAGAACTCCGCGTTTGTCTTGGTTTTCTTGATACGCTGAATGAGCATTTCCATGGCATCAGTGGACGGTAGGCCTTTCATAGCGCGGCGCAATGAATAAATTTTCTGCATTTCATCGGGATGATAGAGCAGTTCCTCCTTCCGGGTACCGCTCCGGTCCATGCTCAAGGCCGGGAAAATCCGCTTATCGGAGAGTCCACGGTCCAGATGCAGTTCCATATTGCCGGTCCCCTTGAACTCCTCGAAGATCACTTCATCCATCTTGCTGCCGGTTTCCACCAGCGCCGTGGCGATAATGGTCAGGCTGCCGCCATCCTCGATATTTCGGGCGGATCCGAAGAAACGCTTGGGTTTTTGCAGGGCATTGGCCTCCACACCACCGGACAGGATCTTGCCGCTATTCGGCATCATCGTGTTATAGGCGCGGGCCAGACGGGTGACCGAATCGAGCAGGATGACCACATCCTCTCCGACTTCCACCATTCGCCGGGCCTTTTCAATGACCATTTCAGCGGCATGCACGTGGCTCTCGGCAGACTCGTCGAAGGTCGAACTGATGACTTCCCCACGCACCTGACGACGAAAATCCGTCACTTCTTCCGGTCGCTCGTCGATCAAAAGGATGATCAGATGGGCATCGGGATAGTTCTTTTGGATGGAATTGGCCATTCCCTGCATGAGCACGGTCTTACCGGTACGCGGCGGAGCCACAATCAGCCCCCGCTGGCCAAAGCCGACCGGAGTCAGGCAGTCAACCACCCGCATCGAGAGGTTATCCCACTTGGAGTCCGAATCCGTCTCCATCAGGATACGGGAGGTCGGATAGTACGGCACACGCTCGGTGAAAGGTACGATTTCGCTCAGCGTCTCGGGGTCACGCCCCATGACAGAGTCAATCCGAACGACAAAGGGGCAGCTCTCATTTTCACGGTGGGCATGAATCTGGGCTCGCACGATGTGCCCGCGCTGCAGGCCATAGTGTTCGATCAGCGTTTGCGGCACATAGACAGACAGGGCCTTGATGCGGTAGCTGTCCCGCTGATAGACCAAAATGCCGCCCTCGTCGTCTTCCAGCAGGTCGAGCACGCCGGTAGTCATAATCGGGGCCTTGGCCTCAAAGGCCTGCCGAACAACCGCATTGATCAGCTGGTCGCGGTTCGGTGCATGCGGCGTCTCGAGGGAAAGTGTCTGCACCAGTTCGCGCAGTTCCGGTAAAGGCAGGTTGTACACATGGTCAAAGTCCAGCGGATCGCCGCCTCCGGAAATACCCTCGGCCAGCCCGCGAATCGCCTCAAAGTCCTCCAGCAACTCAAACTCAGGCAGCTCCCCCAGCTCGATCGCTGCCTCCTCTTCGCGCGAACGCCTCTTCTTATTCTGCCAGCGCTGCTGCTTATTCTTGTTTTTGTTCTTCTTGTTCTTGTTGAAGTGCTTGTTCCGGTTGTTCGGATTATTGTGGTTCCCATGCCCACCTGAACCACCCGGTCCATAGGACTTTTGTCCCTGGTTGCCGTCCTGCCTCGGGGCAGAATCCGTGCGCGGTTGAGGCACGTCCTCCTGCTTCGGCGCGGCAGCGGCCGGCTTCTCACGCGCCGGGGCAGGGGCAGATGGCTTTGCCCGCGACTCCACGACTGGGCTTTCATCATCGTCGTCCGGCGAGAAAGACATGCGCCCTTCCATCGGCAGGTCCAGCTCCAACTCGTCTTCGGACTTCTTCGCAACCTTCTTGGCAGCCTTCTTTTTCGCAGCCTTCTTTTTCGCGGCACGTTTCTTCGCAGCCTTTTTCTTTACGGGGCGCGAAGCACCCTCCGAAAGCTCTACTGGGGCGCCTTCACCCGGAAGGCCATCCATATTTTCTTCTTCAGAACTCATATATTGATCGGACAGGATATCTAATAGAGGGATGCGGATTGCGACAGATGCCGGTTCCGCTGCGCTCAGCCCCCCCGTAGGGTTTGAACGAGACAGACGGTTTGTTGTTTCAGGAATTCAAGACTTCCGGCATTCGACAGGACATAATCCGCACGGCTTATTTTCTGATCCAGTGGCATTTGCTGGCGACGGCGCCGCTCAATTTCATCGCTTGAGTAGCCACGGGCCCGCATGCGGGTCTCCACCAGTGAATCAGGACTGGCTACACAGACAGTCAAATCAAACAACGTTTCAAGCCTTTTTTCAAACAGCAGCGGAATCTCAACAAGCCACTCCGCACCCGGCTCCGCCTCGACAGCCCCGAGCCAGGACTCGCGCACAAGCGGGTGCAGCAGTTCCTCCAGCCATTTCAGCTCGGCAGTATCACGAAAAACCCGCTCCGCCACCGCCTTGCGATCAGCCCCGCCGTCCTTCAGCAGCACATCGCTCCCCCAACGGAACTCCAACGCAGCCAGAACCACGGGATCCGAGTTGAGCAGTTCGCGCACAACGGCATCCGACTCAATCGTTCGAAACCCTTCTCTTTCAAAGAGTTGAACAACTGTCGACTTACCGCAGCCAATCCCGCCGGTCAGCCCGACTTTCATTGGCAAGCCCCGGTTTGAAGCCCCCTTGCCCAGTATTGCATAGACAGATGTGGAAAACTGTTCACTCTACAAAAACTAACGAATAATAAATATGCTAGGCATCACACATTCAGCCGCCCTATTGGGGGTGGATGCGTATCCTGTTCAAGTCGAGGTGAATACAGGAGAAGCAGGGGAACTCAAATTTATTTTGGTCGGCCTTCCCGACACCGCGGTGAAGGAATCCCAAGACCGTGTTTTCTCAGCCATTTGCAACAGCGGGTACCGCATGCCCGGCACCCGAACCACCATCAACCTGGCCCCCGGCGACCTGCGCAAGGAAGGCCCGGCCTATGATCTCCCGATCGCAGTGGGGATCCTCGCCTCCATGAAACAGTGCGCCGACGAAACGCTCGGTAGCTATCTCATCGCGGGGGAACTCAGCCTTTCCGGCCGGACACGCCCGGTCAAAGGTGCCCTGGCCATGGCCCTCCTCGCCCGCAATTCTGGCAAACAAGGCATCATTGTCCCCGCAGAATCCGCCGATGAAGCCGCACTGGTTGACGGGATCGACGTTTACCCCGTCCGGAGCCTGGACGAGACCGTCCGCTTCCTGAACGGCGAGCGTAAAATCCCCCCCATCGCCTCGTCGGAAAGCCGGTTTTACCAACCGCCCCCTGACGACGAACGCCCCGACTTCGCCGACGTAAAGGGACAACTCGCCGTCCGCCGGGCCGTCGAGATTGCCGTCAGCGGCGGGCACAATCTCCTCATGATCGGCTCGCCTGGCTCCGGAAAATCAATGATTGCCAAACGCATCCCCGGCATCATGCCGGAGCCGGACCTCGACGAATTCCTCGAAATACTCAGCATCCAATCCGCGGCCGGAAGCACACTGAACAGCCGCAACCGCTATTTTCAGCGGCCATTCCGGGCGCCACACCATACCATCAGCGATGTCGGCTTGCTGGGAGGTGGCAGCATTCCCGGCCCCGGTGAAATATCCCTGGCCCACAATGGCGTGCTCTTTATGGATGAACTGCCCGAGTTTAAGCGCTCCGCACTCGAAGTCCTGCGCCAACCGCTGGAAGACGGGCAGGTGACAATCTCACGCAGTGCAGGTAAAGTCACCCTGCCCTGCTCGGTCATGCTGGTCTGTGCCATGAACCCCTGCCCCTGCGGCTACGCCGGCGATGCCTCGCGCGAATGTCGCTGCACCGTGCCCCAGATACAGCGCTACCGCTCCCGGATCAGCGGCCCCTTACTGGACCGAATCGACTTGCATGTGGAAGCACCCGCGCTGCGCATCGAGGAATTGCGCAGCGTCCAACCAGGCGAAGCCTCTGCCGACATCCGCGAGCGCTGTCAGGCCGCGCGGGCCCGCCAGCTGACACGATTCCAAAACGGCGTCTCCCCCGCCGCCCGCTGCAACGCCCGGATGGGACATGCCGACATACGCCGCCATTGCGTGATCGACAAGGACCAGGGCGACCTCCTCCAGCGGGCCATGGAACAGCTCGGGCTTTCGGCGCGGGCCTACGACCGTATCCTCAAAGTCGCCCGGACCATCGCGGATCTGGCCGACTCGGCCGAAATCGCCACCGCCCACTTGCTCGAAGCTATACAATACCGTAGTTTGGATAGGAATCTGTTTTACTAATCCCTTGTTTTTTATAGGTTTAATGACAGACTAGCTGGAAATTTGCTACATTTCGCAGTTAAACAACTTGCACTTCAACAATCAGCTCCTAGACAAACCAACTATACATGCAATGGAGAGATGGCAGAGTGGCCGAATGCGGTGGTCTTGAAAACCATTGAGCCGAAAGGTTCCGGGGGTTCGAATCCCTCTCTCTCCGCCACCCCCATCTGAGGTTTCCGCCACGCTCCCACTACCATTATGAAAACAGTAGCGATCATTGAAGACCAGACCGCCGTCCGGGAAATGCTCAGTCAAGCCATCCTGGATGAAAGCCGTTTTGAAGTTATCCTAGAGAGCGGCGACGGCCTAGTCGGTTGCAACCGCTGCCTGGAACTGAAGCCCGACTTCATCATCCTCGACGTCATGCTCCCCAACCTGAACGGGACCGAGCTGCTGCGCCGTTTCTCCAAAGAATTGCCCGACACTCGGGTGCTTATTTTCTCCGGTTACCAAACACCGGGCCTCGTCCGCGAACTGCTGCAGGCCGGTGCCCACGGCTTCGTGGAAAAATCCGCGCCTCTGACCGAGTTGCGAAAAGGGATCGAAATCGTCTCTAGCGGCGGCAGCTACTTCGGCCCCGAGGTCGCCCTGCTCCTTCGCGATGCCATGGCCGATCCCAAGTCCAGCGATTCGGGAATCAACATTCTGACCAAACGCGAACGTGAGATTCTTCAACTAATCGCCGAAAGCAACAGCACCCGTCAAATCGCGGACAAGCTCAATATCAGCGTGAAAACGGCGGAAAACCACCGCACCAACCTCATGCGCAAGCTGGACCTTCACGATGTGGCCAGCCTCACCCGCTACGCCATCAACAACGGACTGATCGTCATCGGGAACTAAGCCTCCCGGCCTCAAGCCTCCGCCTGAAGGACTGATTTCAGACGGTCCTCCAGGATTTCCAGCAGGAGCGGGTGCTCCGAAAGCAAAGGTGTTATCTCTGCCTGCGTATAGGCACCCCGCGCCACCAGTCCGCCCAGCATCCGCGCGATATCGCCCTCCGGGCCTGCGTGCCGGCCGGGCAGGAGAAAAAACAGGGCCGCCAACAAGCTTCCGCCGGCCGAGGGATCCACTTCGTACATTCGCTCCAACAGGGGCTCGTTGAACGCATATTCCGGCCCTTCACGCCGCTCCATCGAGGATGCCAGTACCGGCCGCCCCAACAGCGCCCCCATTTGGGCCGCAACTGAATTGCGCACCGTGGCGACCGCCTCAACCGGCGAACCATGGTCCACCAACACAATCGACTGGAAATTGCTTTCGCTGACCGAAGCCCGCACGTAATCCGCCAGCATGCGTGCCAGCCGCGGATCCGGTTGCTCCGGATCATCCCCAGCCAGCGGTAACGCGATCCGGCCCACGAATCCGGAATTATCCGCACGCGCCTCATCGATCAACTGAGGCAGGTATTCGGTAATCGCCCGACTCGGCCCGAGAAAAAGTGGCAAGAAAAATATCCGCCGAACCCCGCCGGCCAGCGACTCTCGCAGGGCGGTCTTCACGATCGGCGCAGGCACTCCGTCCAAATCCGACGGGTCAATCTTGTGCGCATGGAGCAAGCTGACCGCCCGCACCTTCAAACCAAGCCGGAAAGACAGGCGCGCAGCCAAGCTCCGGAGCCCGCGAACTGCCTCCGGTCGGAGCGAACCGTTGTCTACCAGATAGATTTCCGAAGCGTACGACATCTGTGTCAGTCCATTGAGAGCAAGTTTGTTACGGGAAACAAAGGAAAATGTTTGCGGGAAACAAATGTTGTGACCAGATTCCCCTAACTATGGTGAAGTCCCTCCGTATACTTTTGACGCTGGCACTCGCAGCGCTCCTCCTACCCGCTTGTACACGCAAGCAAGGCCCCACTCCGTCCGACAACCCGATGGGCAGTAGAAACGCTGGCTTGGGCGGCGATATTATTCCGTCAATGGATACAACCGGCTGGACCCCGGATCTGGAAGTCCGCGGAACCAGCAGCATGGGGGACGGCTACTACACCGACAGCACCGGCAAGCAGTGGCGGATGGTCGAAGGCCTTCTCCCCTCTGTCTACTTCGGCTTTGATTCCGCTTCCATAGCGGGCTCCGAACGCGGCAAATTGCAACAAGCCGCCGACCAGCTCATGCAGAACCCCGGCAACAAGATCCTAATCGAGGGACACTGTGACTGGTACGGCACAGCCGAATACAATCTGGCTCTCGGCGACCGTCGCGCACTCAGCGCCAGCGACTACCTCGTTACCCTGGGTGTCAGCCCCAGCCGCATCGAGACGCTTTCCAAGGGCAGCCTCGAAGCCACCAGCGGCCTGTCCAAGTCGGACTCTTCCCAAGACCGCCGAGCCGATCTCATCATCCTCGAGTAAGCGCACCCACAGGACTTTCCAAAATCCCGCTTCGCCAGAAGCGGGATTTTTTGTGGCCCCTTCGGAGGCAAACAACGGAGGCAGGGCGTCCCGCCCTGCGCCTCGGAGCTCTTAAGCACGCTACCCCTCCACCGCTTCGACAAGGCTCAGGGCAGGCCGCTTCGACAAGGCTCAGGGCAGGCCGCTTCGCGGTCCCCCTCCCCTGCGTGCAGCGGAGGAACTATGTGCAAGACAAATTGGGCAGGCCCCCTGCACCTGCCAAGGGCGCGATAGTGGGAGCAGCACATGTGCTTCATGGAGACCAGCACTGCAATAGCTCCTCCTACAAGATACCGCATTTGTACCCTTCACAACGGAGGCAGGGCGTCCCGCCCTGCACCTACTCTTAATCTGACTCCCACCCATCTGCCTCACGCCGCATGCCACAGCAATTCCACGTATCATCGACGGTCACGTCGATGACCATCCCAATGCATTCCAGCGGTACCGAAACGGTGGAGGAGCTCCGGCGCGAAGCACTTACACCCCGGCAATGTCCTTGATGATCTCCTCGAAGGCCTGGATCGCGTTGTCCATCAGGCCCAAGTCGAAGCTTTCATTCGGCGCATGCAGGTTATCCTTCGGCGTAAAGAGTCCGATCATGAGGGCATCCAGCCCTGCCCGTTTCTTAAAGTCGGCAATTACCGGGATGCTGCCCCCCTCCCTCAGGAAGATCGGCGCCTTGCCGAAAGACTTTTCGATCGAGCGCTCCGCCGACTTGAAGGCGCGGGCCAGTGATTCCGGCTGGTCCGCCGGCGTATTGGGCCGGTCCGGCGGCACGACCAGATAGGATTCGGCGATGCCTCCATCCCGAACCGAGATCTGTACCGCATCCGGGCATCGCTCACGGATCGTATCCATGATCTGCTGCTGGATCTTAACCGGATCCTGATTGGCAACCAGCCGGCAGGTAATCTTGGCAAAGGCCTCACTGGGAATGACCGTCTTCGAACCTTCCCCCTGGTAGCCGCCTCCGATCCCATTAAACTCCAACGTGGGTCCAAAGCGCACCGCCTCCAGAGGCGAAAGCCCGTTGGCTGGGAAAAACGCGGGCACATCCAGCATCTTACGGTAGCTTTCTTCCGTCTCCGGATAGCGTTCCAGCTCCTGACGCTCCCAATCCAACACGGGCAGGACATCGTCGTAGAAACCGGGCACGTTGACCGAACCATCCGTGTTATGAAGCGAGGCGCAGATTTCAACCAGTGCCTGCAACGGATTATACACGGCACCGCCATGTATCCCCGAGTGCAGGTCGACTTTGGCACCGCGCAATTTGATCTCAAAATCCACAAGACCCCTCAGCGCCGTCGTAATGACAATCTGCTCGGCATTTGGGCTACCGGTATCGGAGACCAACATGAAGTCCGCCTTGGAGAGCCGTTCCGCGTACCGGTCAAAGAACTTCGGCATGCTCGGGCTGCCGATCTCCTCTTCACCTTCGATCACATAAGTCAGATTCAGCGGCAAGTCGGGCTGCGCTTTGAGCACCCGGGCCAAGGCTGCCATGTGTACGATCGTCGGCCCCTTGTTGTCAGCCGTCCCGCGACCGTATAAACGCCCGTCACGCACAACAGGTTCAAAGGCTTCGCTCGTCCACAAATGAAACGGGTCCGCCGGCTGCACATCGTAGTGACCGTAAAGTACCACATGCGGCCATTCCGGGTTGCCGTGCCGTTCCGCCAACAGGATCGGGTGTAATTCCGTCTCGACCACTTCGACCGTAAAGCCCAGCTGCTCCAGCAAACCGGTCGCATACGACCGGGCCCCCTTCATGCCTTCGGCATATGCCGGATCTGTCGAAACGGAAGGAAAACGGATGTAGTCTTTGAGGGCCTCGAGCGGATTGAACATGCCTGCATCATGCAGCGCCCCGACTTCAAATAGCAATCCACAACTGTGGATGCGCCCTAGTTCTTGCTGCGCTCGTACTCAAGCAAGGCCTTCGGCATGATACGCTGCAAACGGGCGATACGGGTCGAGCCTGAGGGGTGTGTCGATAGGAACTCAGGGACGGACCCCGACTGTTGCTCCTGCATACGCTGCCAAAAGTCGATGGCCGCTTCCGGATTGTAGCCCGCCTTCGCGGCGTAGATCAGCCCGATTTCGTCGGCCTCGCTCTCATGGTAACGGCTGTAGGGCAAAAGTACGCCAAGCGTGGCACCGGCGCCATAAGCGGCCATGATCATGGCACGCTCGTCGCTGTTCATGTCATTGGTTCCGATCTGCAAGGCCAGGGCGCCTCCCGCCGCAAGCAATTGCTGGGAGACACGCTCCCCGCCATGCCGCGCGGCCACGTGCGCCACCTCGTGCCCAATCACAATGGCGAGGTCGTCGTCCGTCTTTGCCACCTTGAACAGTCCGGTGTACACCGCCACCTTCCCTCCAGGCATGGCAAAGGCGTTGACCTGGGAGTCATCATCGAACACCACATACTCCCATTGGGCATTTGGCATGTCCGGCGATGCCGCATAGGCAATACGGTCCCCCACCCGACGCACCATCGCATTATAGGTCGGATCCCGCGAAATCGGCGTCTCCTGCTTCAACTGCCCGAACTGTGCAGACGCCGCGCTCGCCAACTGCGATTCCGGAACGAGCTGCAAGGCAGAACGACCGGTCTGTGGAACGGTATGGCAGGCCACCAGCGCAGTTAACACGGTTGAAACAAGGAGAAGCAAACGGATACGCATGTTCGCTACTAAAGACACATCCTTCACATTGCGCAACCTTTAGCCGCAATCCTACCGGCGTTGTTCAAGGCATCAGCCGGACGGCGGCCTATCCCAGAGTCGACTGCCTCACCTTCAGGCGGGGACGCACGACCTCCGCTTCACAGGTTTCGCCCTCGATCATTTTGACCAAGGCCTCCACCCCGAGTTCGCAACAGCGCGCAAGCTCCGAGGTGCTCGAGGTCAGTGGGAGCATCGACAGGTGCCGGGCGATCGGGGAATCATCCACCCCGGTCATCTTGGGCCATTGTTCACGGGGCACCCCACCTAAGACCAGGCTCTTGTAAGCCCCGGCGGCGTGGGCGTCCGAATGCGCACAGACTCCATCAAATGCCAAACCACTGTCCAGCAACTGTTCCATCGCCCAAATGCCCTGCTCCGTGCTATACTCGTCCGTGGTAATCGTCAGGGCAGGATCCGGCGTGATACCGGCATCCCGATGCGCGCGCTCGTAGCCCGCGAGACGTGCTTCATTCCCGCACGAAATCTGTGCGATACGGCGGCAGCCCAAATCCAACAGGTGCCTGGTCGGCAAGTAGGTCAGTAATTCATTGTCGACTGTGAAATTCACCAGGTTCAGAACCTCCCGTACATCCTCATGGCAAGCCATGGTCACCGGCAGGCCATGCGCCACGATCGTATTCACACTGCGAAGCAGGTCCTCATTATAGGCTCCGGCCACAAACAAGCCGTCCACCTTACGCAAAATGCTTACATCGCAGACCGCACGAAACTCAGCATCGCTGTCGAACAACTCCAGCCACATATTGATCCCCGCGCCCGAAAGAGCCCGTCCCGCGGCCTTGATGCAATTCAGGGCTATCTCGCTCCCCGGACTCCCCACGCCATGAAGGAAGACTCCGACCACGCCTTTGCGCCCCTTTTTCAATGCCACCGCCAAGGGATTCGGCTCATAGTCCAGCTCTTTGGCTTTCGCAAGGATCGCTTGGCGTGTCTTTTCACTCACCCGGGTCGTCCCCATCCGGTTGCTTAAGACCCGGGACACCAGGGCGTTCGAAACACCCAATTCGTTGGCAATATCTTTTAGTGAAGCCATATCAAAAATTCGATATTATATACCCGAAGCGAAGGCCGACAATCCTCATTTCATGCGTCGACGGTTCCTCGAACCGTTGATGACGGCGAAGACCGGTGGTGATATTCGCGCGCTCATCGTTTCAAGGGCACGGTATCCGGGTCCGCATTCTGCCCCGCATCAGATTCAACGACCGCTTGCTGGCAAGCTTCCACACCGATCAGGCACACGTCATCCTGGAGTACCTCTCCTTGTACATACGCGCTCATGTCCTCGACAACCTCGTGCAGTATGGCTTTCAAGTCGTCGTCCAGATGACCACGAATCAAGGACATCAGCCGCCGGGATCCATATTCGACACCGTCGACGCCGGACGCTTCGATGATCCCGTCCGTATACAGGAAGACCATGTCTCCGGAACTGATCGCACGTTCATAAACAGTGTAATGGGCGTTCGGATACAAGCCCAGCGCCGGGTTCCCCCGCAAATGGTCATAGAAAGTCTGCACCGTGCCCGACTCACGGTTCACAATCAGCGGGCTCGGATGCCCCGCTGAGGCACAGCTAATGGTTCGCTCGGCGGTATCGATGACCAGGTAAGCCGCGGTCACAAAAACCAGCTGTCCGGAGTCGTTCACGATCTTGTAGAAGGAGCGCCCCAAGTAGGACAGGAAGCTGCCGGGATCCTCCGAGTCGCGCGCCGCCTCCTGCATCAGGGTCCGGAGAATCGCGGTGACCAGCGCCGAGCGCGTACCATGGCCCATGACATCGGCAATCACAATGCCGGTACGATGGGCCGACAGCTTGATCACATTAAAGAAGTCGCCGCTAAGTGCCGCGGCAGGCAGGTAGATATGGTGAAAATCCAGGCTGAGCACGCTGTTGGTCGAAAGCGTGTCCCGATCCAGATCCTTCCGGAGAAGCGCCTGCTGGAAATCCCGCGCCATGGCCAGATCCTGCTGAATTTCCTCGGTCTTCGCCTCCACGTCGGCTTCGAGCTCTTTCTGATAGCTCTGGAGCTTCCCCGCCATAAAAGCGAAATCACGACTGAACTGCTCCAGTTCATCGCCCGTTCGGATCCTTCCGGCTTCTGACACCAGCGCATCGATCTCCACACGATCCGGCCCACGTCCTGGTGCCTCCTGCATCTGCCCGCCGGACTGCGAAATTGCGCGCGCAGCCATCTGCAGGGTCTGGATCGGACGTATGAAATGCCGACCGATAAAGTGGACACCGACAAGGATGAAGCCTAAGACGAGGATCCCGCCAATACCGACGATCTGCGTAAGCTGGTAGCGGATCGGTGCCAGTACCTCGACGGACGGATACATCACGACTGCGAACAAAGGCTCGGCATCGTGCTTTTCCCCCGAGATTTCATAGACGCCAAAAAGTTCCAGACGGGCCACCCCCACCATGTAGTTCTTCCCGTCCTCCATCTCAATCCGGTCCCATCCGGTCTCATTTCGAAGGATCGCCATCATTGCCTCATCGGGCAACTGCCCTTCCTTGGCCTGGTAGTCCATATCCATCAAGCGTAAGAGAATCCGCCCGTCAGGACGCACAATCTCTCGCACCACATCTTTTTGACGCAGCAGGTACGGCACCGCCCCGAACAAGGGCGACGCATCGATGACGGCCTTCACCACACCGTTCGGCTCCTCGGAATCCGATTCATCCCAAACCGGCATCGAGACATCCAGCGAGATGACATGACTGCTCGCGTCCAACTCCAAACCGTCAACCCAGGCTTGGCCTCGCGAAAGAATCGATGCCTGTTGCCACCAGATTTCGTCGGCTTGAAAGAAATCACTCGTCTTCGAGGTCGAAGCCGCCAGACAGCCCTTCCGGTCAGTCATGAACACCTCGGAGAACAGCGGATAATTCTTTTGGAATTGACGCATCCGCACAGCCATCGAGTTATCCAGAAATGGCCGGAGCAATGGACTGTCCGCCGGCAAATCCGGCCAGAGTCGCTCGTACTCTTCCAGCGTTGCGCGATTCAGGGGCGGCGCCCCACCCGGCGCCCCTTGATTCCGCTGGTAGTCTGACAAGTCCGAGCTCAGATCCGTCATCCGGATTAAGTCTTTCAGAGCCACCAATTGGCGTTCGGTGATCAACTGTAGATGCGACGCCACATGGCGCGCTTCACTGGAATACATCGCCCCCACCTGCTCGACGCGCGAATGATAGCCACGTGTCAGCAGGATGATCGTCGCAACCGTCATGGGCAGGGCTGCCGCAATGATCAGGTTACCGACCAACTTGGTACGGATACTTAATTTCATGGGGTTGGGGTATATACTTATGTTAGGGGACACGCATCGTGGAATCAAGCCGGATTCTATGCACATAGCCCATAAGTACCCGGCACGGATCGCTTTCCGGTAAAGTCTGGCACATGAACTGCAGAGAGGACGGAAAAATCATGAAATTCAAACACATCCTCCCCTTGCTGGCGGGCGCAACGGCCCTGGCCCTACACCCCTCGGAAGCACAAACAATCGAATCACCGCTCGAAGTCCGCGTGGTCGTACTGGTCAATTTCGAGGTCGGTGCCATCGAAGGCGATGCCCCCGGCGAGTTCCAGCACTGGTACACGCGGGGCGTCAGTGGCGACGAAAAGCTGGAGTTGGTCCCGCTGCCCCAAAGCAGCTTCGACGCTGCGATCGACCGCGACCGCGGCGTTCTGGTCACCTATACCGGGCTGACTGCCGACCGCGCCGCGGCCAGTGTCATGGCCATGGGCATGGACCCTCGTTTCGACTTCTCCAAGGCCTATTGGATCATCGGAGGCATTGCCGGCATCGATCCGGAAGACGGCGCCGTGGGCGATGCCGTCTGGGGCGAATGGGTGGTCAACGCCGACTGGGCCCATGAGATCGATCCGAGGGAGATGCCGGAGGACTGGCCCACCGGCTACCTCCCCTTCAAGCGCAGCGAACCCTATGCGCAGCCCGTCGGCAACGACTACGGCAAAGTCTATCACCTCAACCCGACACTTCGCGACTGGGCCTATGAGCTGACCAAGGACGTCGAGCTACTCGACACCCCTGCGATGGCAGACCTGCGCAACGCTTACACCGAACATCCGGCCGCCCGCGCGAAACCCGTCGTCAAGAAGGGCGACAACATCTCCGCCAGTACTTTCTGGCATGGCAAGATCCTCAACGAATGGGCCAACCAATGGGTGCGCTACTGGACCGGGGATGAGGCCGAATTCGTGACCAGCGCGGTGGAAGACAGCGGGATCCTCGAAGCGGTCCGCTTTCTCACCGCCGGAGGCAAAGCCGACTTTGACCGTGTCATGCTCCTGCGCACCGGCAGCAACTACACCATGCAACCGCCGGGCCTCACCGCCGCCGAAAACCTGGACCGCGAAATGAACGGCTTCGGCGCCATGGAGTCCTCCGTCGAAGGTCTCTGGCGCGTGGGCCATGTCGTCGCCCGGGAAATTTCAGAGAACTGGGGAAAATACGAGGACTCGCCCTTCTAAGTCGGCTTAATCCTGGAAACGCGCCTCGACGGTGGACTGAGCCAACGTCACGTCCCGATGATAGGGCTCCTTGTGCTGCTGGTTCAATTCGCCGTACAGCTCACGCATGCGCACCTCTGCCGGCTTGCCTAGGACGGTGAAGCCCTTGTCGCCCGCGGGATCGGTTCGGAATTGCGGGCGGTCGTTCTGTTCGTCCCATTTCCACCAGTAGAGACCGTTCCACCAGGGCTCCGGCGAGAAGCTGCGCAGGACCGCCTCCAGATAGTTGGCCTGCTCCTCCCCGTCGTATGGCGATTCAGGGGTCCAACTCGACGGAGCCTTCGCCCCACCGGCCGAGCTGGTGCAGCCGCATTCACCAAAAGCGATCGGCTTGCCGTAGGCTTCGGCCAAGCGGCGGAACCGCGCCACATGCGGGGCCAGCATCGCCATCATCGCCTCAACGCTGGTGCCCGGCTGTTCCGCCCCGCGCTCGTAGCAACTGAGCTGCAGCATGTCCAACTCGCGCCACCAATGCCCCGGACGCTCCAGTTCGCGGTCGAAATCGATTAGACCGGTGTGCGTGGTGTGGCAGCTCGTGACCGGGCCCTGATACACCCCGCGCACCGCTTCGACCACACGCTTCCACCCGTCGTCCTGCTGGATCGTCCTATCCAGCTCACTGTCCAAACCGTACAGTTCGCAGCCGGTATCCTGCGCGATGCGAGCGTAGTGCACGCTGCGCAGAGTCATGCTGTCAAACCAGCGCGCCCAGTGGTCGGACACGCGCCCGGGGATGCGTTCGCGGTCCGGCTGGAACCATACCTGAAGCCGGCCGTTGCCATCCTGAGTCTCCAACATGGGACGCAGGTTCACCCGTATACCGCGCCCGCGCATGTACTCGATGATCTGGTACAACTCGTGGTCGTTCGGCGTGACTTCGAAGTCGCGGTACTGCCGGGCCGTATGCGCGGTGTCCTGCATCACGATCGGCGTCAGGACCACCCAGCGTACATTCGCATCGGCCATCCGGTCCACTTGCTCGCGGGCCCAGGCGCTCCCGAGCACGCCGTTACGTGCGTAGAAGCCGAAGGTCACTCCGGTCTGGATTTCGGTGAAGGCGGGTGTGGATTTATCAGGCATAAAAGACGGTTTGAATCAAAAAGCCCGGCATGTGCTTCGCACAGGTTCCGTGACTGGGCCAACTTGCAGCACGACATCCTGTTGCCAACGGCGGCGAAGACAAACCCTCGAAAGGTTAACCGTTGACTAAAGGGGTAAAAAGACTACCGATCCGATATGCCAGTTACTCTCGCAGCCATCGCCCGCGCCTGCGACGTTTCCACCGCAACCGTCTCTCTGGCCCTGCGGGATCACCCCCGCATCCCGGCCGCCACCAAGGCACGCATCAAAGCGACCGCCAAGCGCCTGGGCTATGAGCCCAACCGCAGCATGTCCCGCGTCATGTCGGAAATCCGCTCGGGCGGACAGGCCCCGGCCTTCAAAGAGACCTTGGGCTACTTTACCGCCGACTCCCCCCGCCCCCATGCCTACGAGTCGAAACTTTACGCGGGGATTGCCGCACGGGCCAAAGAAATGGGCTACGGGCTCGACCGTTTCGAGCTCGGCCAGAACGGGCTGTCCATGGAACAGCTGGGCAAGGTACTGGCCTCACGGGGCATTCGCGGGCTCATCCTGGGCCCCTGGCCGCAAGCACACGCGGAAATCCAGCTCGACTGGAAGGGTCTCGCGGCCGTGGCCATCGGCTATACACTCAACCGCCCGGAGACTCACCGCGTCGCCCGCGATGTCATGCACACCCTCCGCGCGGTCTTCGCACGCCTCCAGGCCCATGGCTACAAGCGCATCGGCTTTGTCATGGAAAGAGGCCACGAGGCGCGCATGGACTTCCTCACCCTCGCCGCCTTCCAACTCAATGCCTACCTCATACCGGAACAGGATCGCGTGCCGCCTCTGGTCGAGGACAACCTGCACGAGGCCTCCTTCCTACAATGGGTCGATACGCATCAACCGGATGTCATATTCACCATGTTCGGCGCGGTCCATCCATGGCTGCTCGCCTCCGGCCGCAAGGTCCCCGAGGACATCGGACTCTTCGCCTTCAACTGCGAGTCACCCCAATCCCGGTTCAGCGGGATCTATCCGGCCTACGAAGCCATCGGTGCCGCCGCGGTCGAACAGGTCGCCGCCCTGGTCGAGCGCGGCGGCTTCGGTATTCCCGACCAGGCCACCACCCTCCTCGTTCCCGGCGTCGAATGCCCCGGGACCACCTTGCGACTTTAGTCGGTCGACGGCTTATCCGCAGGGGCAACTTGCGCTTCAATCGTGCATAGGCCGCCAGCGCAGTCGCCTTTGTGTGATGCGCCCTCCAGCCTGGAGAGGTCGGGAGCGGAAAAGAAAGTCCGCCGGAGGCGGTCGAGCGAGTAGCGCTCCGAACTGTTCCATGGCAGCAGTGAGAGGAAGCGCGCCATAAGGCAGTATCCGAATAGAACGAGCGCAAAGGTACCGACCGTGGGGAGCCAATACAACCAGCGCATTGACGGCAGGTAACAGACGATGAGCAAACCCAGATAGGCGATCCGTAGCTGAACCGGAAAAGCAGTGACACTCCGTTCGGGAACCCAAAGCACAATGCCCTGAGCGACCGTCAATGCGATCGCGGCCAGAAACATTTCAGGCATTCCAGCCAACCCGATTGCGAGCAGAATTGCCGTAAGCATCCAGGTCCACCACGTCCAGTCAGACGGATTCAGAAATAGGACTCGTGCCTGTGGTACCTTCATTGAGTTGCGTTGGTGATAGAATACGATCGACGCATGTATGGAGTCTATACGTGTAGGTCAGCGTGGAGCGCAGGCCGGTGCGATTCTTCTCGACCAACATCCAGACAGATGATGCCTAAAAATCCGTTTTCAAGTGGCGGATCAGTTGTTCCTGCAACTCTTTGCTAAAGCCTGACAGATCCTCCTCTAGGAGCATCCCATGTCGAAGCATCCGTAGCATATATTGATACATCTTGGACCGGGAATAGCCATCAAGGCAGGCATGCAAAACCTCACTTTCTTCTTTCATTGCCTCAAAGCTGTCCCAAAACTGCTCGGTTGGGCTTCTGCCCGGGTCAGTGAGAATCTCGACCAGCGCCCGGTTCTTATCTTTGAGATACCTTTCTCGAAGCAACTCGAGCATATCCCGGAAATGCTTCCAATCCGACTCTTTAGGTTTCGTGTTCATGCTGCAGTCCCGATCCGAAAATAGGCGGGAAGCCTATCCAATACGGTACGGCTCCGCTTTAGACTTCCTCAGTTTCGTATGCTTGATCCGTGGTGTCCATGATCATTTCAATGAGCTTCCATTTGAAATAGCCTTCAAACTCCTTCAGATCCGAAATAAGTGGCCAGTCCTCCTCTACAGTCCACCATGCGGCAAACTCTTGGATCGCGATTTCCAGATAACTTCGCTCCATGATGTCGACAATCTCCTCCTTGGTGCCGGTCATCACTTCGTCCACCAAATAAACGGTTGATGCTGCCTTTATTTCCTGATCCGAAGGGTTCAGCTTTCCTTCGTCGTCCACACTTCGGACCCAATCCATGTATTTCTTCGTGGGAGTGATCAGCACCGCGGACCTGTTCAATAGATATGCCATAGATTCGTAATGCGCCATCGAAAGCAATTTGTCCACCAAACTCAGGGCACATCATGTCGGGTTGTCCTGCTCCGACTGGATATGGACTCCAGAGGTTTTTTTTAGGATCATCGTCGATTTCCGGGAAAGCGTGGCATTGGATATGAGTCCTCGTATGCTCCGCCCCCTCCGTGTGCGACAGGCGCAGCCATCCGTCTTCTCTCCGATACGCCGCAACAAGCCGCCCCTTGGAAAGAGGAGGTGTTTTTCTGTACAACGACGTCAACTCGCACGCAGAGCCCCAATAAACTCCTCCTCCATGGCCCGGCGTAGTCTTAGACGAAGACGGGTGCAGGCAGGGGAGGTGGATCCGCGGAGCGGAGACGGAGGGGTCCACAATCAAGCCGACCCATAGAATCACTCGAGCTCACGGATAAGCGATACGCGAGTCTGACCCGATGGAATCCGTCCACTTCAACAAGCACTTACCCGGTAAGTGACGATGATCCTTTTTTTAACCACGGATTACACAGATGAACTCAGATTCCTTTCATCCGTTTTCTCCCTGATCTGTGCCAATCCGTGCCATCTGTGGCTCTTCAATTCTTCCCCGTAGCGATGAATACATACGCACAGGCGAGCGCGGAGCGCTGGCCGGAGTTATATGGCACTTCAGGGTTCGAGCTATTTTCTGTATATATCTCTTCGGTGCCCGACTTTCACGACGTGAACAATCAGCCGCTTGTCGTGTATCTCGTAAAGAACTCTGTAGTTCCCAACTCGAATCCTGTATAGTTCTTCATTGGTTAGCTTTTTAGAACCGATTGGTCTTGGGTCTTTCGCGAGATCCTCGACTGCGGCTAGAATCCTCAGTACCTCTTTCTTGTGTATCTTCTTGAGGTCTTTCCGAACTGAGGGCGCGAATTCGAGTTTATAGGGTGCCATCTTCCTTCAGCTGGGACAGGAGCTCGTCGTAACTGATCGTTTTTTCTTTTTTTCGCGCTTTCCAGTCTGAGATGTCTTCGAGATCCTCTCTGAGTGCTTCTTTTAGTGCGTCGTTCACGAGGTCAGACATAGACATCCTTGTTTCGGCTGCCTTGAGCCTCAACGCCTTATGGACTGAATCGTCTAGGTAAAGTGTGGCTTTGCTCATGGCTCACAAGAGTGCCGTCAAAGCGTCATGACGTCAAGCTGTCCTTTTTCCCGAACGTGGAGGATGACGTAGTGAGCGCAGCGAACAAAGTTGATCACCGCGACTGGATATAGCTTCCAAAGTGTCCGGTGGGATCGAATCGCCTTCCACTCCTACTACATTCTTACGGGGCTTATCATCCTTTGGGGAGGATGTGTGGCTCCTTGTTGCAAAGCCTGAGCTCGCCGAAGGGCGGCTCGTAATGTCTCTCTGCTCAGTAGTGGTATCGCATTTGAAGGAAAGCGACACCTTCGTCTGTCACCTTATAGACGATTCGATGCTCTTCCGTGATTCTTCGAGACCAGCATCCTGATAGATGATGCCTTAGTGCTTCTGGTTTGCCGATCCCTTCGAATGGGCTTCTCCGGATGTCCTGGATCAGTTGATGGATTCTTTTCGTGATCCGCTTGTCGGTCTTTTGCCAATAGCTGTAGTCTTCCCAAGCCTCCGGGGTGAACACCAGATTCATGCCTCGAGATCAACCTCCTTCATCTCAGCTTTTCCTTTTTCAAGGTTTTCCAGGGCCGAAACCAGCCTTTTTGCGTTTGCTGGGCTTCTTAGGAGGTAGGCGGTCTCCTCGAGAGCTTCATAGTCCTCCAGCGAGATCATGACAACAGACTGGCTTCTCTTGCGAGTGATGATGACTGGATCTCGATCGTTGCAAACGCGATCGATCGTGGATGCGAGATTCTCTCTCGCAGCAGTGTAGGTGATGGCGTTCATATGGACAGGAAGATGTCCAGAAAAGCCTGAAAGTCAATTTTCAATTTCTCGCCCAAGGTCTAAGGAGTGGTGCTCCGGAGGTGTCGCCGTGGCCCGGCTCGACAACAATCTTATCGAAAACGCCATCCGACCCATGTCGATAGAGATCGATGGGGAACTCTACCGGACGCTTACGTTGTTAACCACGGATTACCCAGATGAACACAGATTCCTTTCATTCGTTTTCTCCCTGATCTGTGCCAATCCGTGTCATCTGTGGTTCAATGTTCCATTCAATTTTATCTCAATATCGTAGAGATGTCTCAAGACTGTAGAGCGGAGCGCGAAAGGTATTGAGACAATCGACTGCTTAGCTCATTGGCTGCCTCTAAGTGCTATTCTGTAGAACAGATGGGTGCTAGAATCCTTATTGAATTGAGTTTGAACTTCTGTGTTATCTCCAACGATTAGTTCGGATGCATCATCCCATTCTTTCAGGTCACTGGATGTTTGAACAACGTAGTGAAATGGCGTTGCTGCTGTCCATTTGAAACCATTTCCATTCAGATTCTTGATCTTGGGTATTTTGTATCCGTAATATGTAAGTTCGTAGTCGAAGTCAAAATTTGCCTCGGTGTAGTAGGTCCCGGAGCCTGGGGAGAAAAACTGTTCGAATGTGATTTCCCATTTCGTGACCTTGAACCCAATTTTGGTAATGGTAAAACCCTTCAAGTCGGGGTATTCGGAATTCACTTCAGAAAACTCACTCGATTGAGACACTGATGTAGCTAGATTGTTGTTCGATTGAGATCTCGGAAATAGTATGTGGTAGCCAATATATTCGGTTCCACTGCCATCTGTTACGCTTTCCAGCAAATCAGCAAATCCAGGTGTTTCGGAGTCGAAAAAACGCTCTACCCCTAAGTCATTTTCTCTTTCGAACTCGCCG
Organism: Coraliomargarita parva; assembly: GCF_027257905.1. Lineage (NCBI taxonomy): Bacteria > Pseudomonadati > Verrucomicrobiota > Opitutia > Puniceicoccales > Coraliomargaritaceae > Coraliomargarita > Coraliomargarita parva. The sequence continues at coordinate 8,949 of NZ_JAPZEI010000018.1, read as the reverse complement.
AAGTAGATGCCGCCATATGTATACTGAAAAAGGAGCCAGTCATCTTCATTTTCGCTGCCTGCTCCGCCGCCGGAGTATTCGAGTCCAGTCGCAATGGGGAAATCTGCAAATGCATAGCTCGATATTAATAGGCAAATGCTGGTGAGGCAGGGCTTCGTTGATTTCATTTTCTTAGCTATTAAGGTAGAACCGCCCGTTAGCCGTGAATGGCACTACTTTAAGCTTCTTATCGTAGTGGCGACTTCAGTCGCCATCGAGCCGAGGTGGCTTAGGATGCTGAATATGGCAGCTAAAGCAGCCACTACGAGCGACGCTTTGTTGCAATAGGAACCCTTCAATTTGTCCTTAAAGTAGTGCCATTCCCGTTAGCCGTTGCCACCTCTGGCTGGTTTAGTGTTTCTGTAGGTAAATTTTCGGAGCAAGGCTGACAGTAGCAGGAAAGCAGGTATAAACCTAAGTTGCAAAAGAACGCTAGGACCGGCCACCATGCACTATCAGTAGTTCTTTTCATTGATTCATAGGAGTAGTTCGAAACAAAGAAAATGCCGAGAGCCAGCAAACAGAACGCTGCAGACTCAAAGACCATTCTTTCTTTTAATTTTCGTGGACTGAACTTCAGGTAGAGCCAAATGCACAAGCCAATAAAAGGCAGTCCGATTGTTAGCATTCCTATCATTTCATTTTACTGAATAACGCTGGAGTTAAGCCGCCGAGCGTAGCGCGGTCGTCTTGAACGATTTATTAGGCCGCACTTGATTCAGTTTTTAATAAAAGTTTTTTTAATAACAAAGCAACTCCAACGCCCGGCAGGGTAGACAGTCCTTGGACTAAGACAATTGCCAACGTATACAGCGTGTCGAAATTTTGCGCCAAGATACTGACAGCGAAATAACTAGATGGGCCAGCAATTAAGCCGCCAATCAAACCTGCCACTAACGGATTCCTGCAAATCAGGCCCCCACCAACCAAACCACCAACACATGAACACATCAAAGCTGACGCTGGTGTAACAGGTAAACCAAACCCAAATCCATTGGCTTCAAGAGGAAGAAGCCCGCACAATAAAATAAAAGTGTATACGCCGGCTTTAGCAAAATTATCTAATTCATCCATAACTCGAAAAAACTCATTTTAAATACATTCAGTAGCAATGATAGTCGAACGTTGCAAATGAGGATTTGGCGCGGCTACGCGACGATATCCTCCATTTATCTTGTTCGGTCTCTATGGCCAAGGTCGTTCGTTCTTCGATTTGATGGAACCGAGCACCACGTCATATCGACTTTCGTCTGGCGTGAGTCCTTTCAGTATGCGCCGGATCTGAGCTTCATCAATGGCTGCGTCCACTTGGACTCTTTTCACTGCTTCAATCAAATAGTGGCGTTGCATGAAAAGAAATCGCTGGAAGTCAATACTCCTTCGATATCTCTGGTAGTCACGGACGCGCTGCTCATTCTTTGGGTCGTCCGAGTTCATATAGATGGGCACGTCAGAGGGCTTGATCTCTGGCCATTCCCCTGACAGATCATGGTAGGAACAAGCTAAGAGTCCTCTGAGGTAGTCTTGCAGGGCCTCCTCATGTTTCTTTAGTCCTTCGAGGGAATTGCCTCGCCACATGAAAATCTTAATCTGCGTTCGTTCTGGTAGCTGAAACTTGAGCGCATTTGAAAGGTGGACTACTGCCTTTGCCGGATCAACGACACCTGTTCTCTGGTTGTATGCCAAGCCGATGGATAGCTCAAGTTCCGCCTGTTCCTGCTCTTGCTGATACTTCTCTGTAAGCTTAATCAGTGGCTCTGCCGATTTGAGTTCATCGACCAGTTTCTGTGCTTGGTCATAATCACGAATAAACTCTTCCGAAAAAGCACAGTCGCCTTTGGCGTCTGTGATGCCGGAATGCAACGCAAAGACCGGGAGAGTCCACATTACGCATGTGAAGGTAACGATTCGCAGACGGGATATTGCATTCATTTTGCCATCTCTCCTTTGACCGAACGTCGAGATGTGACGTTGGCGGCGCTAGCCGACATTGTCGCCATCGACTGGTTGTGCCTTGAGTTTCTTTCGCTTGTCCCAAAAGGCTACTGCACCAACTGGAACTGAGAATCCTAGTATCCATGGCCCATATGCTCCTGACGAAAATGCACTACTGCTCAATAGCTGAAAAGATAGTGGCTGCCAGAACCAATCGCCAGTGCTCCAGTTCAGCTTAAAGCTCATGAACCCGATCAAAATAAAGATACACCACAGCCACTTCCTTTTTAGTCCTTTTGTTCGAATACAAACGACAAGTGTCGCGATACTAAGAACAGGAAATAAAATGACAGCTCCAAGGAAGCCAAAATGCAGGATTCCGGCATTATCAAAATCGAACTTACTCGATTCTACGATGGATTCAGCGACTTCATTGGCGTGAAGTCCAGCCACCCAAAAATCGTCACCTTTCTTTTGTAGGGTGATGTCAGCGAGGAGATAGTGCCCTTCGAAATCATACTCGAAGACGAAATAGTAGAACTCCTGCGAATTCACTTTCCGCCACTGATAATTAACGAATGTGAGACTCGTGTAATCGTAGTCAGGCATTCCTTGCGCTAGCATTGCTAGCGTTCTTCTTGCTTCTTCATTTTTCTGTTCATCGGGAAGTAAAGCAAAAGTTTCTTCACCGGTTCCTTTTCTGAGCGCTTCCAATGTTTCTATGGCCTGCACTTTCCTGTCATCAGGAGCCATTTTATCCAGGAGCTCTGTTCTAGAACACCCTGAGAGTAGTGTGATAAAAATGAGGGCGATCAGTGATTTCATTACATTCTTTTGCACAACGTCGAGGTCTGGCGACGGCGCGTTAGCGACGTTGTCCAGCACTGTCTGGTTCTACTTATTTAACATTACGGTCATCAAACCTTTCGTGAGTCCATCACCTATAGCATAGGGATTTTTTGATTCATATTTCGGGTCGCTCAAAATCTCATAAACTTCCGAAACGTCGCCTGCTTCAATGATGCGCACAAAGATAGCAATGGCTTCTCTTTCGTCCTTAGAGAGCTTCTTTTTTTTGAAGTCCTGATGGTTTGCTTGGGCTGAGACTAAGCCACTTCCAAGAGATTCCGAATAGGCTACAATTCTTTCTTCTATCGAAGTCGGGTCTTCTCGGGAATATCCCCAGAAAATCCAAGGCAGTATATCTAGCGTAAAATGATTCGCGGGGTCTTCGACGGGATGAGCGTAGTTGTATGAACCATCGTTTATTCCATCTCTTACTATTTTCCCTTCTCCATCGAAAACAGCTTCGTAGTGACCGTTTTCGTGGATATACAGAACGTTTTCTGTGGCTCCTCGGAGTTGATGGATTCGGGTTTCTGAAGTGTTCGCAAGCCAGTTGTAAATCAACATAGCTTCTCTCTTCTTTTCTTTCTTTAGCTCCGTAACAATAAGCTTCGATTCATTGAGAACGTCTTTGGGTTCTCTCCCGAATATGGCTACCGGTAGAATTATCAGGGTGATGTAGAGAATGTTTTTCAATTTCTTTCGTAGAACGTTAAAGGTAGGCATGGAGTGAAGCGCGGAGCGCGTAACGGAATTGTCCTATCCTGCCTTGTTGGATTTTTTGATTTTGATTTGTCGATGTTGCTCCGCATTGGCGGCACTCAGACGACTGAGGAAGGATGAAATCAAAGGTGCTGCTGGACCAAATAAACCGAAAACGGCTCCGAGGGTCAACAATAGCGCTTCTGATAGTGAGAAGTTCTCTGGTGGGAATTCTTTTGAAATAATGCACCAGATTGGAATTTGCAGAAAAGAATATGCAACTGCCAGTCGAGCGATGGTGTAGCTAACTTTCTTATTTGTTACTTTCGAATATCTGAGACTGGTCATCCAAAACAAAAGAAGCGACCAACTGAAAAAGGTCGCCCAAAACATTGCCATTCCGTAAGTCTTATTTTCGTCGACAAAATCCCCGGATCCAAAAAAGACAACCAGATTCAATACTAGAAGAGCAGCTAGAAACCTTCCGATGATCTGTTCAGTTTTTTGATTCATTTCTCTATCCAACGTCGAGGATGGACGCGCCGTTAGGCGTTGTCCACTCCGGCTAGTTGGGTCTTCGATTTTATGTAGACGCTACCGATTGCCAATAGCTGTAGGATTCCAAAGCAGACCAATAATTTACTTAGTGCACCAACCAATCTTCCCATCGCTGAATATGCTTGGTGAAATGTAGAGAGTTCCGAAGCACAAATACTTAGATTGTTGAGCATTTCCTTTTCTCTTTCATTCAATCCATCTTTCGAGAGCTCAACCTTTCCAATATAGCTTCGTAGATTTGTTGGTTCTTCCGACTGTGGAATTTTCTTTTCGTTCGCCATGAGGGCTAGACCTCCGACAAGCATCAGGACTGGAAGGATGCATAGAAGTATTAATTGCTTCATTTTCATTTTCTTACCCAACGTAAAGGGTATGCGCGGAGTGGAGGCGAAGCCGTAACGGAGTTGTCATATCCCGCCTTGATGGGCTTTCTGATTTTTCTGTAATAGCTGATCCAAATAGTCGATAGCTTTTGAACTTAGACCGAGAGGAAATCGACCTCCTCCTGTAAGAAAGTCAGAGCTCATTCCAAATGGTGGGTCCACTTCATGCCCAGTGCTGATTACTTTTATTCCTGCTACTTCTCCACGGTAGTCGTGTGAGAAAATGGCAATTTCCTTATTATCTTTTGAGATTGTATAGCGATATGGACCAAAAGACTCCCGCTCCTCGTTCATCTGTTCAACAGTGTAGCTCACTTTATTTTTTTGTTTTGCCCATCGTATGAGCAGTGACACGCCTATGGCGTTGTCACCTGCGGCTGGTTCGATGCCGTAAGTGTGGAGTAGACGCTGCTTTGACTGCCTCGAAAGAACTTATTCTTGATGACATCCACCATTTTCTCATCGAGATCAAAGGTGTCGTATGGTTCGAGAATCTCTCTGATTTCCTGGGACACCGGAATGTCATACTTCTCAATATAGGTTTTATACCACTTCAGAGTATTCTCTTGTTCCATTTCTAGCCCTGCAGCGATGCTTAAATATTCCAACCCATAGCTCTCGGAATGTAGCGGGTCGGATATTCCTTCTCTAATGAGTGTTGCCGCATAGAGATGACTGATCGCTAGGTCGCTGAGGTAGGGCTTGATGTATAAGTCTTCTGTTTGCTTCTTCATTACAAAGGCACCGGAGAAGAATGAAAGCAGAGCTACTAGGAGCAGTATGGTGGGGTATATTATTTTTTTCATAATTCTTTCATCGAACGTCGAGGTGTCTCAAGACTGAAGCGCGGAGCGCAAAAGGAATTGAGACCACCGACTGGTTCTGCCCTTCGATCTGTGGTTAGGTTTCATCTGTCCTTAAGGATACTTAATTTTTGCATATCAATACCAGAACAATTAAAAGTGGTGGGGTTTGGTTTAAAATGTAATATATCGAACGATTCTCTTTATTCTTTTTGCAGACGTTGAGGATGAGTATGAACTCAACCAAGAGCACAGATAACACACCAACAAATGAAGGAGTTGGAATTGAAATAGCGAGTGCAATCAGGCTTATCCATATGATATGATAATCTAAGTGATTCATTCAATTCTTTCGCAGAACGCCGAAGTGTCACGCGGAGGGGGCGCAGCCCCCGGAGTTGTGACCACTGACTTGTTCGCTTCGTAGTTTTCTTAAAACTTCAACAGCGATTTTGTAGTAGGTTTTTGGAACACCACGATTATGCTCCTTCAAATTCTTCTCTTCAGTAATGTCTATCCATTCGTTTACTTCAAGTAAGTCAGTTCCGTCTTCGGTAAAGTCTAGATCGTAGGAATAGAACTTTTCTTCTTGGCTCAGGATCTCGCCAAACAATGGGTTCGTTCCTTGTTCCCAATCAGCTGCTGAGATCAGAATAGAGCCTTCTATTTCGATTCCTTTGTGTTTCAGGAAATCGTAGAAAGCCTCTGGGAGGTTCCTTTTTCCATAGCGGAATTCGAGCGCAGACTGGAGAATGTTCAGTTCGTGAAGCCGCACAGTCTCATTCGGATCTTTTCCTCTGATCCGGTCGATTCGTGCTCTTTCCTCGTTTTCCTGAGGTGTTAGGCCTCTCTTCATTTTTTCTAGCGAACGTCGAGGCTAGGCGCGCCAAAGGCGTTGCCTATGCTGACTGGTTCTAGTTTTTATTGTGTTAGAGTCTCCCAAAGACTGATGAGCCCATAGCCGAAGATCAATATGCATGTCGCTACTATGACTAAGCATCCTCCCTTAAGTAGTCGGTCAGTTGCACTGTCTGGCTTTACGTTCTCTTCTTTTGTTTCTCTTACGACTACGCATTCAAAGTCACAGTCTAGTTCTTCCATGGGTGCATGGTCATTACTGAGAGCCTGTTCTATTTTCTTTTTTAATTCTGTCAGCCCTTCTTTATTCCCTGAAATGCTGCCTTCGGCATCGCCCCAAGGATCGTAGATCCTCACCCAAGGTTTTTCTTTTTCATTCATTTCCTTCTAGAACGTAGAGGAGTCTCAAGAAGTGAAGCGCGGAGCGCGTAACTGAATTGAGACCTCCGATTGGTTAGGTCTTCGGTTTTTTATTCGGTGGGAGCTGCTTCAGAAAGGCCATATTGCCCATTATAGGATTCCATTTTCCTTTATACAGGATTTCGAGCATGTAAAAGCCCTTGTGACGAACTCCCCCTCTGTAGCGATATCCTTCAATTTTATCTATGTCGAAACACTGGTTGAGAAGGCAAAGTGGATTTTGAGTTTTTAGGATACCGTTCGATTTTTTTACTTTTCTGAGGAGAAATGCTTGAAGAAAGGCAAAACTGAAAATGCCAAACAGAACCATAAAAGCACCAAACTTCGGTAGAGTGACGCCATATTTATCAGGAATGAATCCAGAAATCCCTAAGGATATTAGCGGCACCCCAACAATAGCGGGGAACGCTATCCCTAAAAAACGCTCACCTTGTGACATGGTGTATTCGCCGTCTGGGATTTCTTTTTCCATTCTTATTACCTAACGATGATGATAGACACGACTAGGCGCAGCCTAGTCGTTGTCTACTCATGCTGGTTAGCTCCTTTTTCTTTAGTCGTTTCAATTACTCTGAGCGGTTCGGCTTTTATATCTGAATGGCATTTAGTCCGTAGATGCTTCTCAATTTTCACTAAATTCTCTTTAGTCTGTTCTATCAGTATAAAAGATCTGTAATCTTTCCCTTCTGCAAATATTGCTCGCATGGTTCCAGAAGGAAGGCAGATAAGGCTTCCATCTACACCAAGAAAGTCGAAACCTTCACTTTCGAAGTATCTTAAAAGTTTCATTTCGTCGTAATTCATCTCACCATCACACTCGTCAATGGGGTTGTAGCCTTCGCTCAGTCCGGGGGCCAGAGGCGATGATGGGTTCAGGGTAAATAGCCACGCCTCTAATTTCATCTCAGGATTTGGGAACCAATCGAATGTCCTTAAGAATGTCTTCTTTTTCTCTTCTGCGTGAGAGGCAATCGCTACGAACGTGAAAATAATGATGATTAAATTTTTCATTACGTCTAGCTAAAGGTAAGGCTAGTCGCGGAGTGTAGGCGGAGCCGTAACGGAGTTGACTACGCCGTCTGGATCGACCTCGTTTTCTTCAGTGGGTGTGTAGTGCAAAACCTCTGTGTATACTCCATCATCGTCATTTTTAATTTCAAGATACGACTTTCCATCGAGCATCCCGATAAATGCTTTCTGAATGCCCGTTGTATTACTCTTCACATAAATGTGCTTGTTTGCAGATGCCATCGGGGAGAATATGCCCATCAGAATCATCTTCTGAGCGTTTAATTTATTCTTTTCCATGTCGAATAAATCGAATGGAGGCGGATTAAATGTAACTAGGTCAACGAACCCTTGCGTATCGTAAGATAGGCCAAGTTCCTGGTGTAAGATCTTTTTTTCATTCTGCGTTGCTGGATCAACGGTTCCTCTGCTTGTCATCCCAGAAATGTCATCCAATATTTCCTTTTCTTTTTTGGGCGTGAGCTCGACAATTGATAGCTGAGAGTATTGCTCCGCGAAGGTGTCATATTTACTTTTCGCATTATAGGTCAAAACTGCCAAGACCGTGAAATACCCTAGAATTAGGATCACAGGTATCGCAATGATCACTTTCTTTTTCATTTTTCTGTCGATCGTGGAGGATGATCGACACGAGGCACTCGCGTTGATCACTCCGTCTTGTTCTGTGTTTTTAGTTCTAGGTCGGTCTCTCTCCTTATGAGGTCAAAGTAGATAGCTTTCTTGTGTGCTGAGAACACTGAATCCATGTAAATCTTCTGTGCTGCTGGTGATAGATCGCCCCAGATGTCTTCCGAGTAGATTTTGACTGATGGCTGGAGGAGTTCATCATCTTCTTTATTCAGTGAGAATAGGAACGGGGTGATAAGCTGGTCAGCTTTGTGTTCATCGAGCCAATGATACTCCAGTCTCTTCAGTAAAAGTTCTCTTGTTCTTTCTTCTTGTTCGGTTGAAAGGCTCGGATTCAGCAAGAGGTAGCCCAACACTGTAGTCTGAATTTGATTTGTCCCTGGCATCTGCTGCTCACATTCGTTCAGCAGGCTATCGATTTCCTTTTCAGTCAGTTCTTTTATTCTGAGATCGTAGAGGCCTTGCTGGATGACCTGCATGCTCTCTCGGATAGCCTTCAGGTGCTCGGCTTCACTCTTTGGTTCTTGAGCCGAGATAGCTGATAAGAGCGCAAGCAGTATACCTGTGAGTCGTAGTTTCATTTTATCTCTCAGAACGGTGAGACCAGGCAACCAGCCTATGGGTGAAGTGGACCCGAACCTTGGACAGGTTGCAGTGATTGTTTAGATGTAGTCCAGTGGAGCTTCGGATGGAAGTCCAGACTGGAAGGTTGTTGGATGTTGTTATTGGTGGTGGGCAGCTGCCTTCGC
>NZ_JAPZEI010000017.1:35000-38283 GCF_027257905.1 Coraliomargarita parva | reverse complement strand
CCATTCATCTGCAATGTCGATATCCAAGACAACTGCATCTTACGAGGCAGACAACAAAACAGACGGAATCCGATTCATTTAAAGGCCGAACAGGTAGGGGCGTTCGTCCCGAACGCCATTGCGGTGTGGCACGCAAGCATCAGCCCTCGACGCGACAACCCTGATGGCGGCTGGGGACAGCCGCCGCTACCGTTGATTTGCCGAGGCGGGGAATCCGTCTTTTTACTCACAACGGATCCAGCGACTGGCCTGGGCGATACTGTATTGGAATTTACGCGCGTGCTCACGGATCAGAAAGGGCATATCCCAATGCGCCTGAAGGCGAAAGGCAGGGTGAAGCGCCTCGCGTAGACCGGCAAAGGAATCTTCCGCACCAAGGCCGAGCCAGTTGGCCTGAGGCGTGTATTCCTCCAACCAGGTAAAAGGCGTCGTGATAAACAACTGGCCGCCGGGTGCGAGCAGCTCCGGCAGGCGCTCAAGCAACCGCATCGGCTCGGGCAAGCGGCAAATTAAATTACAGGCAAGTACCACGTCATAGCGTCCCAGTCCCTCCCGCAGATGCATCGCATCACCTTGCTCAAAAGAGACACGACTGCGGTCGATTCCGGGTTCGATCTGGACGGCCACATCGGTGGTGTGCGTCCCTTCATCCAGCCGGGTCGCCGGATGTGTCCCGTCCTTCTTCAGGCGCAAGGCGGCATCAATGAAGGCTTGCGAATAATCGATCCCCAGCACCTCACGGCAGTGACGGGCGAGTTCGAAAGTCGAACGGCCGACCGAGCAGCCGAGATCCAAGGCCCGTCCACATTGCGGGATCCGCGCGAGATCCAAGCCCTCCTCCACACAACGGCGCGGAAAGTCCAAAGCATCCGCTCCCCCGAATTGATAGGGAAACTGTTGTTCCGGGGTCGCGTGATGGAAGATGAGATACTGCTGCAGCAGCTCATCCGTCTCATAGGGATTGCTCATCCAGCCGGCCTCGAATGCTTAGGCCTCGACCGGCAATTCCGCTTCCAGCAAACGGAGCATGAACTCGGCCGGTTTGTAGTGCCGGATCAAGACCTCGGTTTTGCCGTCTTTGATCATGCGGGCCTCGGGCAAGCGAATCTCCGGCGTCTTGTGCGGTGCATAGAGGACATCGTCGTGGGAGGCATTCTTGTGCTCCTTGAAAAGATCCGGGGTGATATTACCACCGAGGTGGTCGTCGCGACCGGTCGCCACGTGGATCGTACCGAGTATTTTCTCGTCCTGGATATCACGGCCTGAAAACGGCAGGACCTGGGTCCCGAATCCAAGTTCCCCGATCGCACCGGTCATCGGATCGTCTGCCAAGCGCGCATTGTGCGCCTCGATCTCGGCGTAATCCCCATAGACGAACTGGGATTTGTAGATCTTGCCGTCCTTCACATGCAAAAGTCCGATCGTACTCTCGTCGTACTTGAAGGGAAAGACACCCTCCGCGCTTTCCGGAACGAAGTACACTTCTCCGGCGGGCAGATTGGCCACATCCGGCTTGCCCGGAGGACAGAGCCCATGGCTTTTCTGCGCTTCCTGGCCGTTGGTATGGAGAATAAGGGTGTAGATCTTCCCTTCCACCTGGAAGTCGATCTCGAAACGGTCCGCCTGGGTCAGGCCGAGACGAAGCTTCTCGGCATCCTCACTGACGGCATCGTAATCCACCGCCAAACCGCTATCGAGAATGATCTGGTTCAGGCCATGCAGAGTCGCGCCACGGAAGCCGAACTCTTTGCACTTGGCGGTCAGCGGCGCAGTCGCCGAGAAAGTCGAAACAGTCAGGATGATGTCATAGTTCGGATAAATATCCCGGTCGAGACTGAGCTGGTGCCCTTCCGGGTCATAGCATTCATCCTCCATGTCAAGGTTGCTGCCACCGGTTTCCTTGTAGGCATAGATCTCGCCTCCGGTCCAGTTCATCTCAGCCAAGGCACCGGCCTTGAAGCCCTTGTAAAAGACCTCGTGCCCGTAATTCTGGATGGAAAGGGTCTCGTCATCGAGAAATTTGAAGTCCTCGATGTCGGCCGGATTCGGCAGGTCGATCAGGACACAGACTTTTTCCCCGTTCCCTTTGCCGAAACAGGTAGTCAGCAAACGGGTCAGCTTGAAGGGTGGAAAACGGCGTTCGTTTGGATCTAGGATCATGGGATTAGTACGAGTGGTGATGATTTCGTGCGTCGATCATGTCAGGATCAACTTCCGCCGGCACATCGAATGGTAGGTTGACTGGCCGCCGGTTGTGATTGTTATCGTAATGATCCTGTAGAACTTACAAATAAGCCCGAAAGTCACAAGCGGATGAAACGAGTATTCGATATTTTTGTCAGCCTCGGACTATTACTCGTCCTGATAGTCCCACTCGCGGGCCTGCTGCTAATCCAATACATGGTCATGGGAGCCCCGGCATTTTTCCGCCAGGTCCGGGCGGGACACGGGGGACGGCCCTTCCGCATCGTGAAATTCAGGACGATGCGTAGCGGACAGGGAAGCGATGCGGAACGACTGACCCGCTGGGGACAGTTACTGCGCTCCACCAGCCTGGACGAGCTCCCCGAGCTCTGGAATGTACTCAAGGGCGAAATGAGCCTGGTCGGGCCCCGGCCCCTGCCCACCATTTACATCGAACGTTACTCGGCAGACCAAGCACGGCGTCACGAAGTCCTGCCGGGGATTACCGGCTGGGCCCAAGTCAATGGACGCAACGGCTTGAGCTGGGAGCGTCAGTTCGAGCTGGACCTTTGGTATGTCGAGCACCGCAGTCTCCGGCTCGACCTGAAGATCCTGGCCATGACCCTGTTCACGGTAATACGCCGTGAAAACATCAGCGAGGACGGGCAGGCCACCCGGAGCGAATTTCTCGGCAAGCAAAAATCGCCCCCCAAGCAATGATGTCACACGCGCCCCCCCCCCAGAAGCATCTCGAGTTGAAGCGCTTACGCGCCGCTCCACCAACTAAACGGCCCCGATGCGATCGTCTACGTCTGCTGGATCGGGAAATTTCCAAAACCGATTTCCGGTAAACTCTCCCCTTGGAAAATTCCCGTTAACATACATATTCAGAACTGCTTACAACTCGCTGACCGAATGAAGCAAGCCCTCCTACCCCACTACATTCTAAATCCATGATCCTCGATCTAAGCTCAATACCCCCGGAGGATTTAATCGAGTCCGATGTATGTATTGTCGGAGCCGGCGTGGCTGGCTTGATCCTGGCCAAAGAGTTGAGCCGGCAGGGCCTGCAAATCACAGTCCTGGAAAGCGGGGGCAG
>NZ_JAPZEI010000017.1:0-25000 GCF_027257905.1 Coraliomargarita parva | reverse complement strand
TATCCGTCAGATCGTAGTGATGCTCCAGAATTTCCCCATCCCTCAGAAACTCCTCCAGAATACAGCCAGAATCGAGATAGAGCCAACCAAGCTGAAGCCAACGCCTGCGCCCCCGCATCGCCTGCACTTCCTGCACAGCACGAAAGCCCGCATAAAAGGCATTCATTCCGGAAGCACACACCAGCACATCCTCAACCGGCACCGTAGACAGGTCGGCAATAGCCTGCTCGACCGCCTGTCGGCCATTCCCCGGAATCCGGTCTTCGCGGTGAGCCGAATCGATCAGGCCAAAACGAAGCAGCCAGGCCTCCGCCTCGCGCGAGGAAATACCACAGCCTATATGCTGAAGGTATTTCCGCAGGCGCGCCCCGAGCGCTTGGTCCAGGGGATCGTAATGCAGCAAGACCAAGCCGGGCTCAACCTCATGCAATACAGGACCCGGCCCCACACAACGCAGCAACTCCAAGGCAGCCCGCTTCCCCGGGATCAACACAGACGCGCGCCCCGACAAGGACTCCCGATCCAACAGAAATTCAATCAGGCGGGTCACGAGAGCATTCTGCACGAAGCGCGGATAACCGCTCGTCATCGCATCCAGCACGCGCGGCTCTTTTTCCTCGTAGCCGCAAACATCCCTCAAAGTCGGCAGACTGCTCGCCACAGCATGCGGACTATTCGGGTAAGGCGTTCCTAGCGGGTAGTGTCGGAGGGTCGTCATATTTTGCCGACACAGAAACGCCTGATTAAAACTTTGGCGAGCCCGTAGGCGCATATTTTACCTGCGACGCAGCAAAAATCCGGCCCCCAAAAACCCCAAGACTACTCACTGCTCAGTTCGAAATTCGCATCCCGCAAACGCCGGGATAAAATACAAGCAAGGTTGCGCAATAGGCCGGCATACAATACCGAACCGGAGGCTTCCAATTTCTCGTACGCTTCCTGAGTCAGCTCCAGCGCTTCAATATCCGTATCCGCCCGGATTTCAGCCGAACGCGTCGACCGGTCCATCAGGGCCATTTCGCCAAAAGACATCCCCGGCGCGAAAATGGCGACACGACGCTCGCGCCCCGCCCCCGTCCCGATCCAGGCACTCGCCTTCCCTCTCAATAAAAAATACATGCCACCGACAGCATCGTCACCGGCCTTCAAGACAGTCGCCCCCATAACAAACCGTACCCGTTTCAGATTGCTCTCAAACGCGGCAACCAAATCCGGAGCGATTCCCGCCAACAATTCACACTCCGCCAAATCAACCTTAATTTGACTGTGACGCCGCACCCCAACCGTCTCCAAGAGCCAGTTTTCCGAGGACTCAAGAGCTTGATCAATATCCTCGAAGATACGAATGCGGTCCCAACGCTTGGGAATATACTTGCGAAGTATCTTGGTCAGGAAGGGCAGATGCAAACAGCGGGAGAGCGACAAACGCCCTCCTTCGTCCATCCAACTGGCCACCGCCATGGCAATCACACCGCAAGAGCTGAAATCGACAGCAGACACGTGTCCGAAATCAATAATAAGCTCCTGCACCCCATTACCCGCATAGGAAAACTCCCGCACCGCCACCTCCGCAGAGGCAAAGACAAGGTCGCCCTGCAGCGTCACAACCCGCACCTTCGAACCATGCTCATCGAGCAACTTCGACTCGGCGCCCGAACGCAGGCGATGGGAACGCATCTTGGACAGATCCGTACGCTTCCGAAGCGCCGAAGTCGACATGCGCGGCGCATGGAACATATGGAGATCGAATTTCCGCGAGATTTCACGGCAAACCTCGATCCCCCGCACGCTATTACCATGCACATCCAAGCGAGGCGAGAACACACCAATCCCCAGCTGTCCCGGCAGTACCGCGGCAATGCCCCCAGCCACGCCGCTCTTCGCCGGCATGCCCACATTATAGATCCATTCACCGGCGGCATCGTACATCCCGCAAGACCCCATAATGCTCAAAATACTTTCCACATAATCACTAACCACGGCACGCAATCCGGTCACCGGATTGATGCCCCCGTTTGCCAGGGTCGCAGACATGATCGCCAAGTCCCGGCAATTGACCGACACCGAGCACTGCATGAAGTAGGCCTCCAGACTCGCCGTCGGATCCTCCCCAATAATTTCAAAGTTCCGCAACATGTAGCCGATGGCCCGATTACGGTGGCCGGTCGAACTTTCCGAGCGATAGACGGATTGGTCGACCGACAGCTGGCGCCCACAATACCGTCCCAACGAATCCAGGATGCGGTTGATCTTCTGCTTCGCACTCTTGCCCTCAACCAGCGAGGTCGTGGCAATCGCCCCCGCATTGATCATGGGATTGGCCGGCTGCCCCGTCCCCGGCCGGAGACTGATCGCGTTGAATGCCTCCCCCGAAGGCTCCATCCAGATTTTACGCAACACCTCCGACTTTCCGTTGTCCTCCAAAGCCATACCATAGACAAAAGGCTTCGAAATGGACTGGATGGTAAACTGCTGATCCACATCCCCCACCTCGTAGACCTGGCCGTCCGCAGTGACCAGACAGACCCCAAACCAGTTCGAATCCGCCTTGCCCAGCTCGGGGATATAAGTCGCTACCTCACCCTCATGATTTTTCGCCAATTCCGAATGTAGACTCTCAAGGATTTTCTGAATCGGGGAATCCGCCAAGGGCTTTGATGCCTCCTTATAGCCATCAGTAGCTTGAATCATAGTACCAGCATAGAGCATAAAACATGCAAAAACCCGAGCCTAACGCCAAAATAAGCTAACAATTTGCCAAAACCGTACACACACACCGGAGAATATTAGGCTGACTCCGGTCCCATTCTTTACAATCCCCCGAGTTTCCGGTAACCATCCTTCCCTCAAATGACCCTCTCCCGCAGAGAATTCCTGACAAAAATGGGGCTGACAGCCGCGGCCGTCACGGCACTGCCGGTTCACCTGACGGCAGGCAGCACCTATACCGTGCAGAAAGGCGACACGCTCGGACATATTGCGCTGCGCTTCGGCACCAGCGTTCGGGCCATCAAGAACGCGAACAAACTCAACAGCGATCTCATCCGGGTCGGCCAAAAACTGTCAATTCCCGCCGACGCAGCACCCAGCACCGACCTTCTGGGAGCCGTCCGGGCCCAAACCAGCAAGATTCCCGTGCGGGTGGACAACTGGAGGCGCATCGTCGTCCACCACAGTGCGATCAAATACGGGAACGCCGCCGCCTACGACCGCGAACATCGCCGACGCGGCATGAAAAACGGCCTGGCCTACCATTTTGTGATCGGCAACGGCATCGATTCCGGCGACGGGGAAATCGAGATCGGCCCCCGCTGGCAGAAGCAGCTGCTGGGAGGACACGTCAAAAGCTACAAGATCAATTTGACCGCGATCGGGATCTGCCTGGTCGGCAATTTCGAAAAGGAACACCCGACCAAGCGTCAACTCGATGCCTTTACCCAACTGATGGACTGGCTGCGCGGCCAAGTCATTCCGAAGGCGATCCACTTTGCAGGCCACAAGGAATTGCGGGGCGAACAAACAGTTTGCCCCGGCAAGAACTTCCCCCTCGCGGCGATGCACCAGCGCTACCCGGGATAAGCACGCGCCTACGCTGCGGCTGATTGCAAATTCCACAGCAAGGCACTAGACATGCACCGAATACATTAAGTGTGAGGGCAAACCTAGACATCCAGCCTGCTGACAAACACCAGATCGACACACTCGTCGCGCTGGAAAACGACTGCTTTGAAACGGATCGCCTCACCCGCCGGAATTTCCAATGGATGCTCTCAAAGGGAAACGCCTCACTGTTGATTGCATCTTATAATGGCGAACTCAAAGGCTACGTCCTGACACTCTTCCACAAAGGCACCTCCCTCGCCCGGATTTATTCAATGGCGGTCGACGCCGATTCCCGCCGCAGGGGGATCGGCGACGCTTTGCTCAAAGCCGCAGAAACCGAAGCCCGAACGCATGATTGCCTCTATTCGCGCCTGGAGGTCCGACGCGACAACCTGGAGGCAATACAGTTCTACCAGAACCGCGGCTATCGGGAATTCGAGACTTGGGCGAATTACTACGAGGACCACGAGGACGCACTGCGCTACGAAAAGCGCATTCGTATCGAATCGCCGGCCACACAAACCCCCGTTCCCTACTATGCGCAAACCACCGAGTTCACCTGCGGGCCGGCATCTTTAATGATGGCCATGGCGGCACTCTCCGAAGATTACCAGTGCCGCCCCAGCGATGAACTACAGCTCTGGCGTGAGGCCACTACCATCTTCATGACTTCCGGACACGGCGGCTGCGGACCCCGCGGCCTGGCCTTGGCCGCCCACGCCCGTGGATTCAAACCGGAAATCTATGTCAGCCGGGACGGCCCGCTGTTCCTCGACGGTGTCCGCAACCCCATGAAGAAAGAAGTGCTGCTCCGGGTGCATGCCGATTTCAAGGCCCGCTGCAAAGAAGCAGGTATCCCTTTTCACCGGAAGGCTCTGGGGATCCAGCAGCTACAAAAACACTTGGATGCGGGCGCCCTCATCCTCGTATTGATCAGCTCCTACCGGCTCTACGGCGAAAAAGCGCCTCATTGGGTGGTCATTACCGGATACAGCGATCGTTTTGTCTTCTTCAACGATCCCTCGGTCGACCATGAGGCGCACGAAACCGAGACAGACCGGATGAACATCCCCATGCTTCTGGGCGATTTTGCGAAAATGGCGCAGTTCGGTCGCTCTCAAGTGAAAGCAGCCGTCGTGATCGCCTCATAGACGATCAAACAGAGGGGCGTCGGCCAGGCGGTCGCATAGCACACGGCCAGTATTTTTAATCCGTTGAATAATGCAGCCTTATTAGCTGTACTAACCATAACTTTGAACTGGATAAGTAATGCTTCAACTGGTTTGTGTATAAGATTACGTTTCGTAATACACCCGTCTAAGAAACACAGCTAACGACACAACATACCAACTGTTATGAACACGACGACTGACACGGCCTCACCCGTTTCAACGCAAGCCGATGCTTGGCGGTCCTTCTCCGAAGGCGCTTGGCAGGACAGCATAGATGTCCGCGACTTCATCCAAAAGAACTATAAGCCCTATGATGGTGACTACTCGTTCCTCAAGGGGCCGTCGGCTCGCACGGATAAGCTCTGGGATGAGCTGAAAGAGCTGCTCAAGCAAGAACGCGATGCCGGTGGTGTGCTCGATGCTGACACTAAAGTCGTTGGTACGGTCGCTTCACACGGCGCCGGCTACATCGACCAAGCCCTTGAGCAAATTGTCGGGGTTCAAACCGACAAGCCGCTGAAGCGCGCCATGATGCCTTACGGCGGATTGCGCATCGCTCAAAAGGCGCTCGAGGCCCACGGCCGCGAAATGGATGCCGAAACAGCGGACATTTTCCTCAAGCACCGCAAGACCCACAATGACGGCGTCTTTGCCTGCTACACCGACGATATCCGCAAGGCCCGCAGCGCCGGTATCGTGACCGGCCTTCCGGACGGCTACGGCCGCGGCCGGATCATCGGCGACTACCGCCGCGTCGCACTCTACGGTATCGACCGCCTGATTGCAGACAAGAAGGCACAGATCAAGGCGACTCAAAACGAAGCATTCACCGAAGACTGGGTGCGCGAGCGCGAAGAAACCCAGGACCAAATCAAGGCTCTCAAGGATCTCAAGACAATGGCAGCCGCCTACGGTCTGGACATTTCACTGCCGGCCAAGAACGCAAAGGAAGCCGTCCAATGGACTTACTTCGGTTACCTCGGTGCCGTTAAGGACCAAAACGGCGCTGCCATGTCCTTCGGCCGCACCGCAACCTTCTTCGACATCTACTTCGAACGTGATTTCGCCGAAGGCACTCTGACTGAAGAAGCCGCTCAGGAAATCATCGACCACCTCGTGATGAAGATGCGCATCGTGCGCTTCATCCGCACACCCGACTACGACGAACTCTTCTCCGGTGACCCGACATGGGTGACCGAAAGCATCGGCGGTATGGGTGAAGACGGCCGCTCCCTGGTGACGAAATCCAGCTTCCGCGTCCTGCAAACCCTTTACAATCTCGGACCGGCTCCGGAACCGAACCTGACCGTTCTCTGGGCACAGGAGCTTCCGCAAGGCTTCAAGGATTTCTGCGCCAAGGTTTCGATCGAAACCAGCTCCATCCAATACGAAAACGACGACCTCATGCGTCCGTATTGGGGCGACGACTATGGCATCGCCTGCTGTGTTTCCGCGATGCGCATCGGCAAGCAAATGCAGTTTTTCGGCGCCCGCGCCAACCTTGCCAAAGCCATGCTCTACGCGATCAACGGTGGTAAGGACGAAAAGAGCGGCGACCAAATCGCTCCGGCCTGCGACGCTTTCACCGGCGACTACCTTGAGTTCGACGATCTCATGGCCCGCTTCGACAAGATGATGGACTGGCTTGCCGCCACCTATGTGAAGGCACTGAACATCATCCACTACATGCACGACAAGTATTGTGCGGAAAACATCATGATGGCCCTGCACGATCCGGTCATCCTCCGCACCATGGCAACCGGTATCGCCGGCCTTTCTGTCGCTGCCGACTCGCTCTCCGCAGTGAAGCATGCCAAGGTGAAGGTCATCCGTAACGACGAAGGCCTCGCAGTGGATTACGAAGTCGAAGGCGAGTATCCTGCCTACGGCAACAACGACGAACGTGTGGATGCCTTCGCCAAGGATCTGGTCGAGCGCTTCATGGACAAGGTCCGCAAGCAGCCGACTTACCGGAACTCCGTGCCGACACAGTCTGTCCTGACCATCACTTCCAATGTGGTGTATGGCAAGAAGACCGGCAGCACTCCGGACGGCCGCAAGTTGGGCGAACCTTTCGCCCCCGGCGCAAATCCGATGCACGGCCGCGACAAGAAGGGTGCCGTCGCCTCCATGGCTTCCGTTGCCAAGCTCCCCTACGAGCACTCACAGGACGGTATTTCCTATACCTTCTCCATCGTGCCGAAGGCTCTGGGCAAAACCGACAACGAGCGCGTCGGCAACCTCTGCAATCTCCTCGACGGCTACTTCGCCGAAGCCGGTCACCACATCAACGTGAACGTCTTCGAAAAGGAAACCCTGATCGACGCCATGGAACATCCTGAAAAGTACCCGCAGCTCACCGTCCGTGTCTCCGGTTACGCCGTGAACTTCATCAAGCTCACCCGTGAGCAGCAGATGGACGTCATCACCCGGACCTTCCACGATTCCATCTAAGGAACGCTCCTTCCGGGCAGGCCCGATGCCGATGCGGGCCTGCCCTTTTCCCAAATCCAACACGACCACTGTCCGGCCCTCTCCGGTCCGGAAACAGAACTACTCACCACTCAACCCTTTGGTCACATGCTCAACAACATCGACACTTATGCCAACACAAGCAGCACCCTTCTTGAGGTCCCCGGCCTTGATACACCCGGCCACATCCACTCCGTCGAAACCTGCGGCACGGTGGACGGTCCCGGCCTACGCTATGTGCTCTTCCTTTCCGGTTGCCCCTTGCGTTGTCAGTACTGCCACAACCCCGACGCACAAGGAAAGCCCTGCGGCGAGGTAAAAACCGCGGGTGAGGCGCTGGACGACATCCTCAAATACAAGAATTTCCTGAAGAAGGGCGGACTCACCATCAGCGGCGGTGAACCGCTCATCCAGTCCGAGTTCGTGCATGCGGTCTTCAAGGGCGCAAAAGAAGCCGGACTTCATACCGCCTTGGATACCTCCGGATTCGTCGGACACAAGGCCAGCGACGAACTACTCGAGAACGTGGACCTGGTCCTGCTCGACCTCAAGAGCTGGAGCCCGATGACCTACAAGTTTGTCACCGGCGTCTGCATCGACCCGACCCTCCGCTTCGCCAAACGTCTTGCCGAAATGAACAAGCCGGCGTGGATCCGCTTCGTACTGGTCCCCGGCCTCACCGACAACGAACGCAATATCGCCGGAGTGGCCGAATTCGTCGCAACACTGTCCAATGTTGAGCGCATGGAAATCCTCCCCTTCCATAAAATGGGTGAAGACAAGTACCGTCAAAGCGGCATTCCCTACCGCCTCACCCACACGCCGACTCCGACTGCGGGCCAAATCGACCGGGCCCGCAACATATTCGCCAGCTTCGGCATCGACGCCATATAGGACCGCAACCTACCGCGTAACGCCGCCGTCAAAGCTCAAGGCGAAGGCGTGCCGCGACACTGACCGATCTACGATTCTGCTTCCCGACTCCCGCAACCCGCACTGAATTTATGAAGACAAAGAATCGTTGGCTCATCGCGGCATCCGCCGTCGGCATCCAAACTTCCATCGGATCCATCTATGCCTACAGCGCATGGAAAATGCCCTTGGAGAATACTTTCGGTTGGTCTTCCACCAAGACCTCGATGGCCTTCAGTATCGCGATCTTCTGCCTGGGCTTGTCAGCCGCCTTCCTCGGTCGCTTCATCCAAAGCCAAGGCCCACGCAAAGGAGGACTGATCGCAGCCGCCTTTTTCTGCTGCGGGCTGATCGGAGCCGGCATCGCCTGCACACTCGAAAACCTTTGGCTCTTCTATCTTTGCTTCGGAGTCATCAGCGGGATCGGCCTGGGCGTCGGCTACATCACTCCCGTCTCTACCTTGGTTAAATGGTTCCCGGACCGCCGTGGGCTCGCCACCGGACTCGCCATCATGGGTTTCGGCTTTGGCGGTCTGATCTGCGCGAAACTGATCGACCAGTTTGCCCCGCCACAGGCCGAAATCGTGCTCGATAAGGAAATCTCAGCCCACGAGTATTACCTGGCGAAGAAAGACAGCCCCGAACAAGCGGCGGATCTGCTGGCGGGTGCCCCCGACATCGAATCCTTCAAGGCCCAAAGCAAGCGCCTGCAGGAACTGACCCATGCCGGCATCACTGACAACGAGGAATATGGCGAACTGAAATCGTTAACCGAGCACTACCGGACGACCCTGATCTACGACAAGCAGTCCATCTGCCGCGCATTCTATCTACTCGGAGCCATCTACCTCTTCGTCATGGTACCGTCTTCGCTCTACATCGCCGTGCCGCCCGAAGGCTACGAGAAAAAGTTTGCGTCCAGCACAAACCCGAAAGCCAGTGCCACCGTCATGCATGAACGGACCGCACGCGAGGCCGTCCGCATTCCGGGATTCTATGGGCTCTGGCTCATGCTGTTCCTCAATGCCACCTGCGGGATCGCGGTCATCGCAACCGCCAAGAAGATGGGCTACGAAATGGTCCACCTCTCCGACAGCATGGCAAACCTGATGGTCATGGGGATCTCCCTTTTCAACGGCCTCGGCCGTATCGCCTGGGCAACCCTCTCGGATAAAATCGGACGGGCCAATACCTTTATCGCCTTCTTTGTCATCGAGATCGCAGCATTCCCTCTGCTGGCCAACCTCACCGGAACACCTTTCGCCTTCATGGCGGTCACCTTCCTGATCCTTACCTGTTACGGCGGCGGGTTCTCCACCATTCCCGCCTACATCAGCGATCTCTTCGGCCTCAAGTCCATGCCCACCGTGCTTGGTTATATCCTGACGGCTTGGTCCATGGCCGGGATCGTCGGCCCCTTGCTCAATTCTTACGTATATGAAAAAACGCACAGCTACCAGCAGAGCCTCTACGTCTTTGGCGGCATGATCGCGCTGGCACTGGTCATTTCACTGCTGATGAAAGTCGAGACCAAGCGCCTCGGCCACCATCACAGCAACGAGGAAATCGAGGACGCCCGTCCCCATACACACGGGAACTAATCCACAGCCTCAATCCAGTAGCCGCACATCCACCAGAATGTCGGCTGCAATTTCTTCCAGACGCAAGCGGATCGCGTCGCGGTCGGCATCCGGCACACAAGCCAAACGTGCTTTCGCCCGGAACAAGGTCGCCCCGGTATCCGGAGCGGTCTCGGTCGAGGTGCTGAGCTCCTCCACATTGACCTTGGCATAGGCCAGCGCGGCAAAAACATCCCGGACGATGCCCGGGTGGTCGCTCCCTACGATCTCCAAGTCGAATTGGTTGACCAGGCCCGGCTCGCCCGCTTCGCCCGCAACAATCATGACATCCAGGTCCTGGATCGTGCGCATGGCGACTTCCAGATCTTGTTGCCGGTCTCCCGGAACGCTGACCTGCAGCAAGCCCACGAAATGCCCGGCCAGATGTGCCATCCGGGAATGCTCCCAGTTGCCGCCGTGCAGGGCAATCACGTCAGCCAGCTCCTCCACCAAACCAGAGCGGTCATCACCGCTGATCGTCACGACAAGAACAGAATGCATGGAGGCGGAGACTAGCGCTCGCCCCCACATGCGCAAGCACAGGATATGCACCACCTGGCCACCCCGTAACCCGCACAAGGCTTTTTCAGTCGGCACTCTGCCGGAAACATTTCATGGAGGCGCTTTGCGGACGGTAAAGCGATGAAAGTCACACTTTCTACCTTTTACTTTCCCGCCTTCATACATTCATACTCCCACGGAAAATGAACGACTATTCACTCCTCGATAGCGGCGGTGGCCGGAAACTGGAAAGATTCGGCAAAGTTACGCTGGACCGTCCCTGCGCCCAGGCAGTCTGGAACCCGGCCCAACCCAAGCTCTGGAAACAGGCGGATGCCTTTTTCACCCGCAAGAACGGGCTCGAGTGGCGTGGACGTGAACAGTTGCCGGACAGTTGGCACGCCATGGTGAACGGGGTGAAAATGAAACTTTCCACCACCGATTTCGGGCACCTCGGCGTCTTTCCAGAAACACGCGAAATGTGGAACTGGATCCGTGAAACCCTTCGCGCGGAATCCTCCAAACGCCAATCCCCTCTCAACTTCCTCAACCTTTTTGCCTATTCGGGCGGTGCCACGCTGGCGGCTGCCCAGGGCGGCGCACATTGCTGCCATGTCGACGCCTCCAAGGGAATGGTTCAATGGGCCCGTGAAAATGCCGATCTTAACCAACTCGGCGACCACCCCATCCGATGGATCGTCGACGACTGCAACAAGTTCATGCAGCGTGAAATCCGGCGCGGCCGCCGCTACGACGCCATCCTCCTCGACCCGCCTTCCTTCGGCCGGGGCAAGAGCGGCGAGCTCTACAAAATCGAGCATGCCCTCATCGAGACACTCGAACTGGTCAAAGCCGTCCTCAGCGACCAGCCCTGCTTTGTCTACCTCACCAGCCACACCCCCGGCTTCACTCCCATCGTCCTGAAGAACCTGCTCCAGCAGCTCCTTCCGAAAGGGAAGCTCGAATGCGGCGAAATGCTGCTCACCGGAGCCCCCGGGGTCTTCGATGTTCCCAGCGGTACCTGGTCACGCTGGATGTCCGCAGCGAAATAGGAACACGCCCAGATGCGCGGAGCTTGCATGCCGCGATTAAATCGGTCAGCGTGCCGAAACTACCCGATGTCACGCGACCCCCATACGATTACCTACATCTTCGGGCTCGAAGATGAAGATCTGGTCTTCACGATTGATACGCGCTACGAGAAGATCCAGACGCGCGCCCCGTTCCGTGCTCCGGAAAACTATCCAGACTGGACGCTGCTTCATAAGGACCAGTGCCCCTGTTGCCCGCTCAAGACGAGCGATAGCCGGTTCTGTCCCGCTGCAGTGCGCATTCATGAAGTCCTGGAAACCTTCAAAGGATCGAAATCCGTGCAGAAAATCGACCTGACGGTCGAAACCACGCGCCGGGTGTACCAACAGGACTGCGACCTGCAAAGTGCTTTGAATTCGATGCTCGGACTGCAAATGGCCACCAGCGGCTGCCCGGTCCTGATCCGGCTGCGCAGCATGGCCACCTTCCACATGCCCTTCTGCTCCTTCGGTGAAACCCTCTACCGTACGGTCAGTTCATACCTGACTCAGCAATTCTTTATCTACAAGGAAGGGGGCAGCCCGGATTGGGACCTCCAGGGATTGAAATGCTTCTATGAAACCCTCGAAGGGCTGAACCAGGCCTTTTCCCAGCGCATCAAGGCAATCGAGGAAAGTGATGCGGCCTCCAATGCAATCATCATGTTCTTTGCCGCCTCGATAGTCGTGGCCGATGCCATCGATAACAACCTCAGCGAATACAAGGACTACTTTACCGGACGCGCCAGCCAACCTCCCCAAGGCGGCTGAAGGCTCCAACTCAGCCCGAAGACAGACTTGAAAACTGTCCCTTATAGCGGCGTGTGATCTTCCCGATCGCCTCGGCGGCCTCCGGCTCCACTTGAAAGCCGACAAAATGGATGCGCGGCTCAATCCCATATTCGCGGGTCAAGTGACGGAGCGTTCGCTCCACATCCTCCCAGGGCACATCGCCGCCACGCACCGCGGCCGATGCATTACGCTGGAAATCGCCGTCCGCCACGATGAAGATCACGTCCGGCTCCATCTGGAAGGCGACCGTCAGCGCGCCCTCAATACCATCGACCTGAAATGGAAGCTCCGTGGACTTTCGGCTGGAGCGGACATTTCCCGCCACCCACTGCTTGGCGTTCTGCTTGTTACGGGCTCCGGCGGCGATCAGATAATCCCTGAAGGTACCCACTTTCCGGGCAAAGGGAACAATCCCGAACAGGGTGTTGGCATTCAACCCGTCAATCAAACCCGACAACTCCCGAACGAAGACATCCGTGCTCACACCCACCGCAGCCGCCTTGTTCCAAACCGTCGCACTGTTATCGAATAGGATCAGGATGCGCTGCCCGCTATCCTCGATTCCGAAGAGCGAAGCCGAGGACGAATCCGTCTTCAGCCCTTGCAGCGCCCCCAGTACCCCGGACTGCCCCAGCAGGGCATCCGACTGGAGTGCGGCGGGGTTCCGCTCAATCGGATTGAACTCACTGCGCGGCAGGTCGGGCAGCGAAGGCATGGTATCCGGCAGGAGTGCCGCGGTCTGGATCCGCTCCATCATAAGCGGCGAGCTCGCCGCGTTCTGAAACTCAGCCAGTGCCACCTTGTGTTCGAGTTCTTTCTGCGGGAGGTAGATTTTCTTGCGGGCGACAAACTCGGGGTCTTCTTTGAGCTCCGGAACAAGCACCACCACGAAGACCGCCGAAAAGAGCAGGCCGACCTGAATCAGTATGGCCAGAGCAAACGGCCCCAGCTTGGAACGCCGCAGGGTCGCGACAAGAGAACTTTGCATGCAGGATGGTTTAGAGACGGTTGATGGTGTTGGCAAGATAACCTGCCCCAAAACCGTTATCTATATTCACCACACTCACGCCCGAGGCACAGGAATTCAACATGCCGAGAAGCGCCGCCACCCCGCCGAAGCTGGCGCCATAACCAACGCTCGTAGGCACAGCGATCACCGGAGCCTGGACCAATCCACCCACCACGCTAGGCAAGGCGCCTTCCATTCCGGCGACAACAATCACCACCTTCGCCTCCAGAAGCACATCCAAGTCCGCCATCAAACGGTGCAAGCCGGCCACCCCGGCATCGTACAGCGTATCGACGCTGTTGCCGAAGAACTCGGCCGTCAGCCTTGCCTCCTCGGCGACCGGAAAGTCCGAAGTCCCGGCACAGGCGACCGCGATTCGGCTTTCCACCGCTTCCAGCGGGTAAGGGCGAATCATAAAAATGCGGGACAATTCGTGGTACTCCGAATGGGGAAAGGCCTGCAGCAAGGGCTCGGCTTTTTCACGGCTCAACCGGGTAACGAGCACGTTCTGTTGATGATCCAACAATGTCCGGGCGATCGAAGCCACCTGCTCCGCGGTCTTGCCTTCACCAAAGACCACCTCCGATGTTCCCTTGCGCCGTGCACGGTCCAGGTCCACACGGCTGTGCCCGAGGTCTGCAAAGCGACCGCGCCGCAGCGCCTCGGCCGCGGCTTCCACCGTCAGTTGCCCGTCTCGCACCGCTTTCAGGATTTCCTCGGGACTCATTTGCGATCCGGCCCGAGCGCCAATACCTCCTCGATGATTCGCTGCACCTCACGCAGGGACATGTCGTGCTTCAAGGCAAGGGCCTTGCAGTCTTCATACTCCGGCTTGCGGCGGCAAATACGGCCCTCCGCGTCCCGGGCTATTTTAAGGCGCACCGGCCCCAGTGTCGTATCCACCGTTTCGATACTGCGCGGCAGCGTCACCCGCTCCCACTTGCAGCGCCGCAACCCAAGGCTGCGACTGTGCTTCATAAAGGCGGCTTCCACCGCCGGCAGCGCCCCCTCGCCGGCCAGCGCCGATACCACGACACCGAGGCGCCCCTTCTTGAACGTAGCCGCCGTTTGCCAGACATCCAGGGCGCCGGCATCCAGCAACTGCTCGCAGAGGAATGCCACGTGCTCGGGCATCATGTCGTCAAGATTGACCGCAACTTCCCACACCTGTGAATCCGCAAGCGGGCTGGCCGCAGCCACATCCAGTAAGGCCACATGCAAGACATTCGGAAGATTCGGATCCTTGCGCTGCCCGATCCCCGTGCCCGCTTTCAGCTGACGGCCGCTGAGGACCGTCTCGAAGCGGCACTGCTTGCCCATCAGGATGGCGGCACCCGTGGGCGTGGTGGCCTCCTTGTTGGTGCCGTTGACGCGAACCGGAACGCCTTCCAGCAGGCGTGCCGTTGCGGGCGCGGGAACCGGCATTCGGCCGTGCGCACACTGTACCGTGCCCCCGCCGAGCTCGACGGCCGAAGATGCAATCGCATCAACCTCAAGCAAATGCCAGCAGACCGCGGCACCGACTATATCGAGAATGGAATCGACCGCGCCAACTTCATGAAAATGCACCGCATCCGCCGGCTTGTTGTGCACAGCCCCCTCGGCTTCCGCCAGCGACTGGAAAATCGCGATCGCATCGGCCTTCACCTTCGGGTGCAGGCCGGAGCCCTCGATCATCTCTCGGATCTCGCGAAAGGTCCGGTGCGCGGCGTGTTGATGGCCGTGTGCCCCATGACCGTGCTCCCCATTGCTGTGCTCATGAGCATGCGTAGGGACGTGCGAATGATGATCGTGCGAATGTGGTTGCTGCCTTTCGACGGCATCCGATTCGAGGATCACATCACACCGGGTCCCGCTGATACCCGAACGCACGTCCTGCTCGCTATGAAGCTGCCAGCCTTCCAGTGGAAGACGCTCCAGCTCCCGCACGAGATCCTGGGGATTCACCCCGAGATCGAGCATCGCTCCGAGATTCATATCGCCGCAGATCCCGGCCACACAGTTATAATAAAGTAGTCGCATGTTTTAAAGTCCCACATGGATCGCCGCGCCACAGCTTAGAACGACAGCGCCGGCCACCACATGACTGTAGCGTCCATAGCGCTCCGCCTTGAAAAAACTGATTCCGCGCAGCATCATCCACACGACACACAACATAGTCGAAATTGTCGCGACTGCAAACAGTCCGATCACTGCGACACTCAGGCTGAAATGATGCGCGAGGGAAGGATAGAGCAGGAGTGGGATCAGCGCCTCACAGGGACCGAAAACGAACACGACAAAAAGGCTCCACCCGGTCAGGTTCGCCATTGGCACGGATCTCCCGGGAGTATGGGCATGGCAGCTGCCGTCCGCATGCACATGGCTATGCCCGACATCCCCGGAGACGAAGCGTCGCAGGGCCCAGACCAGATAGAAGAGACCGAAAATAATGAGCAGCCAGGCAGCCATTTCGCCACGCGCCGATTCGAGGGACTCCAGGCTCCCGAGAGACCAGCCGGCCATGGCGCCCACACAACCGATCAGGACGGATGCGGCCACATGCCCCAAACCACAAAGAAAGGTCAGGAACAAAGTACGTCGCACAGACCAACTGCGGGCTTTGCCCAAAGCGACAAAGGGCAAATAGTGGTCGGGTCCCATCAGGGTGTGAGTCACCCCAATCAACACCGCGGAACTGAGAAGCGTGGTCGTGCCGGTCACTGCATCCATTCAAACCCGCATCTTGCCCCCCGCTCCCCGCCCCGCAAGGCGGAAATCGTATTTCCTTTTGCGTAGGGCGGGGATGTAAGCGAACCCAGCGGGGAAGCTTGGCGTATCGAAGGACTCCCATTGACAGCACGCAGCACAAGCGTAGGATTCACCCTATGTCGAATAGCAACGAGGTCTTGGAATGCATTGCGCGTCTGGAGCGCTGGTTCGCCCGTTGCGACGGTGCCATCACCGCCTTTTCAGGCGGGGTGGACAGCTCTCTGGTGGCCTTTCTCGCCCGGCATTTTTTGGGCCCGGACCGGAGCCTTGCAGTCATCTCGGCCTCCCCCAGCCTCAAAATGTCCGAACTCGAGGCCGCCCGCGGTTTTGCCCAGGCCAACGACATGCCTCTGGAGGTAATCGTTTCGGGCGAAATCGAAGACCCGAACTATTTCACAAATCCGGCCAACCGTTGCTACTATTGCAAAGACGCCCTTTACGGAGAACTCGACCGGATGCGGCACAAATATCCGGACTGGTGGGTTTTAAGCGGCGCGAATGCCGACGACACCTACGACTACCGCCCGGGTCTGGAAGCCGCCAGTGAACATGCCGTGCGCTGCCCGCTCGCCGAATGCCGGATGAGCAAGGAAATGGTGCGCGCTGTGGCCGCACATTTCAAACTTTCCTGTTGGGATAAGCCGGCCAGCCCCTGTTTGGCCTCACGCATTCCCTACGGGCAACGGGTCACCGTCGAAAAACTGCGTCAGATTGAAAAGGCCGAAGCCTGGCTCAAGGAGGCCGGCTTCCCGATCAACCGCGTGCGCCACTACGGGGAAACCGCACGTGTCGAGGTCCCCCGCAAGGAGCTCGCGCAGCTTGAGGCGATCCTCGACCGCATGCAAGCAGCCCTGGCGGAAATCGGTTTTGAAAAGGCGGAGATCGACCGCGAAGGCTTTGTCTCCGGCAAGCTCAACCAAGCCTTCGCCAACGCCTAAGGCATCACTCAGTTAGCGGCGGCTGTCCCGGCCGCCATTTCGACGCCCGGTGACAGGCAGCAGCCGCTACGCGACCGGAACTTCGTTGGCCCAAATATCCTCCAGCTTCTGGCGGCGACGGATCAACTTCGGAGCCCCCTCCACCGTGAGAAGCACTTCGGCCGCCTCCGGATAGGAATTATAGTGCTTCGGCGTCATGGCCGCAGCGTAGGCGCCGGCACCGTCGATCACACAGAGGTCGCCGGTCGAAGCCAGAGGCAGGGAACGCGTGGCCAACAACTCCGGATCCCCCGGAGCCGGAGTCAGGATGTCGCCCGACTCGCAGCAATGCCCCACCACCACATAATCCTTTTGCGCGGCGGCAGGCGCCGCCTGCAGGAGGTGTATCGGGTGCTGGGCGCCGTAAATCGAAGGCCGCAGCAACTCGGTCATCCCCGTATTCAGCTTGATGAAATCATAGCCGTCCTCACCGGTCGAAACAACATCGTGGACC
This sequence comes from Coraliomargarita parva, assembly GCF_027257905.1. Taxonomy (NCBI): domain Bacteria; kingdom Pseudomonadati; phylum Verrucomicrobiota; class Opitutia; order Puniceicoccales; family Coraliomargaritaceae; genus Coraliomargarita; species Coraliomargarita parva. The sequence goes on along the minus strand of NZ_JAPZEI010000017.1, from coordinate 7,668 downwards.
TCGGCGAGTAAGGCACCCGCATTGGCCACCAGATAAGTGCCGGGTTCGACCTCCATGCGGATCTCACGACCGGTCTCCGCGGCGAAGGCCTCGAACTTTTCCTTCATCGGCTGCCCGATGACCTGCAGGTCCGTGGTCTTCTCGTCGGGCATGCGACCCACCTTGTAACCACCCCCGACATTGAGGATACGCACATCCGGGAACTGCGCCACGAGGCTAAAATTCATCTGTGAAACCTTGAGCCAGACATCGGGGTCACTTCCGGATCCAATATGGGTGTGGATACGGATCAGCTTCAAGTCGTACTTCGCGACCAGTTCCTTCACCTGGGGCACAAACTCATGCCAGATGCCGAAACTCGAGGACGGCCCGCCCACATTCGTACGGTTGTTGCCTCCGGAACCCGCCCCCGGATTCAAGCGCACCCCCACCTCGGTGCCCGGGCGCAACTGCCCGTAACGCTCGAGCTGTTGCAGCGAGCAGGCATTAAACTGGATCCCCAAGCCAAGGAGATCTCCCAGATCCACAGGCACTTCCTGCGCGCTCAGGCTGATCTTCTCAGGAGCCACCCCCGCGGCGATCGCACGCCGCACCTCGTGACCGGAACTCGCATCGATGTGGAGGCCCATACCGGTAAAGAGCTTCAGAACCGCGGCATTCGGGCAGGCCTTCATGGCATAGCGCGCGGTCAAGCCATAGGCGTTCGGGAAGGCCAACACCGCCTCCGCGTTCGCGCGCAGGGTCGCCTCGTCATACACATAGACCGGAGCACCGAATTCGTCGGCGATGGCACGTGCACTGGTGTAGGTCAGGAAATTGGACTGATTGGATGAAGCCATGAGGGGCAAACAAAGAGGCTTGGCGCCAACTGGCAAGCGTGATTCAGCACGGACTGCGCGACCACCGGCCAACCCGGCCGCTTGCATTTTCCGGAACAAGCCGTTAGACATTGGAGCCATGGATGAAGTCCCGCCACAGCCGCCCGCCCACAGCCCGAATGGGGCGGAAGGCAACTCAACCCCCGAGCCCGACCGCACATCGGGCATGCTTTGCCATCTGCTCGCACTCTCCGGCCTAATCGGGGTGCCTTTCGGCAATATCGTCGGCCCCTTGATCATCTGGCTGATCAAGAAAGACCAGGACCCTTTCGTCGACCGCTGCGGGAAGAACTCGCTCAATTTCCAAATCACCGCAACCCTGGCCATGGCCATCCTGACCGCAGGCGGTTTCATCTGCGCGATCCCGATGGCCCTGATCCCCTTCATCGGACTGCTCTACCTGCCCTTCCTCGTCCTCCTCCTATTTGGCCTCATGATTGCTGTGACCGTACTGACCGTCATCGGCGGCCTTCACGCCAATGATGGCAAGCACTACAGCTACCCGTACAGTATCGAGTTTATCAAATAAGCATGCTCCCCGTTCCACAAATCGACCTGGCCCCCATGCTCGAGCATGCCAGTCCGGAGTTAAAGGCGGCAGTCCTAGCCCAGGTCGAGAACGGCGCATTCAGCGGCTGCCTCAAGGATTTGCCCGGCGACCCCGCATCGCTCGGCGCCACATTGCTCCCCTTGGCCAAGTCTTTCGCGGTCTGCCCGATCTCAGGATTCCGGGTCGGCGCCGTCGCCCAAGGAACCAGCGGCCGCCTGTACCTCGGAGCGAATATGGAGTTTACCGGAGCTTCTTTGGGCAACAGCCTGCACGCGGAACAATCCGCCGTATTAAATGCATGGATACACGGCGAAACCTTGATTTCCCGGCTCAGCGTGTCCGAGGTTCCCTGTGGACACTGCCGCCAGTTCCTTTGCGAACTGGGCAATGCCGGCCAACTCGTGATCAGCTATAAGGACCGGCAGGTGCCGCTCCCGGAACTCCTGCCCGATGCCTTCAATGCTCTCCAACCCGAGCCCCACGACCTCCTGAACCCGCCCCCGGCCTCGCTCCAAAGCATCCATCCGATCCAAAGCAATATTTGCCAGCGTGCGCTCAATGCAGCACAACGCAGCTACACACCCTATACACACGCCGCCGAAGGCTTCATCATTGAAGGCGATAACGGCCAAGTCTTTGTCGGCCGTGCCGCGGAAAGCGCAGCCTTCAATCCCAGTGTCCCCGCAGTCATCTGCGCGCTGAATCAACGAAACCTTTCCCATGGACGCAGCTACAGCATCCATGCCTGTGCCCATGCGCGGATCGTAACCGCCCTCAACGGCGGCTTCGAACTCGCGGAATCCCTCCTCGGCAAGATCACCACCGCTCCGGTTGAGCGCGTGCTGATGGAGTCCGCCTAAAATACAGACGCCTCCGAGGCGGAAAGCCTGCCCCAAAGCATCCAAATTGTTACCAATTCGGCTACAGGCTTTCGAGGTGGTGAGGTGTGAAACGACATCCAGAGCCCCAACCGGACGGAGCATTTTTCCTCCCGATCGGGGCAGAAATCGGGAATCCAAAATTGATATGCTTCCGGCTCATCAATTTGGATTATGCAAAACTTAACTCACACAAGAATCATTTATACTGTCTTCGGCGGACTCGTGCTCGGCGCAAGCCTGGGCGCAGCCGACGAGACTTCGACTGCCGTGGCGGAACTGCAGGAAACCGCACTCACGGGCCAAAAAGCCGAACCCCCTGAATTCACGGCCGAAGACGCCAACACCGTCGATGCGATCGAGCTGCAGCAATGGTCGGCCAACGACCTTGAGGATGTATTCAAAACGACCCTCAGTGTCCACGCGGCGGGGGGCCGCCCCCAAACCCAGGATATCTTCATCCGCGGAATCCAGACAACCCAGGCCAGCGTCACGATCGACGGCGCCCCCCAAAGCGGGGCCATATTCTACCATGCGGGCAGCGGCGGCAACATCGAACCGGAACTGCTCAAGTCCGTCGAAGTCAGCGCCGGAACCGGCAGTGCACTCAATGGTCCGGGTGCGCTGGCCGGTGCGCTCTCCTATGAAACCAAGGACGGCTTTGACATGCTTCGTGAAGGCGAAACCATTGGGGCGCTGCTCAAGGCCAGCTATTTCTCCAGCGGAGAAGGCGGCTACAAGCTGAGCGCTTCCGGTTATGGGCTGATCAGCGAGAACTGGAGTTATCTGGCGTCCATCGGTTATTCCGACTTCGGCAATTACGAGGACGGCGACGGCAATGAAGTGATCGACAGCGAGTACGAGCGCCGCAGCGCCTTTGCAAAAATTGCGGGCCAGCTCACGGATGCGCAGACTCTGAAGCTCAGCTATGAATATCTGGAAGACCAAGGCAAGGGAGGGAATCGTATCAACATCGCTCCCGAAGACCCATCCGATCAAAACAATTACCAGGAGCGTAATACCGCGACGGTCCAATACGACATCAACCCCTTGAACAACGACTGGGTGGACATCGAATCGACGGTCTATTTCACCGAGCGCAGCTTGACCGGCGACGACATCGACAGCTCGATCCAATCCATCGGCCTTGACCTGAGAAATACGAGCCTGCTCGGAGACATCGAATGGACTTACGGTAGCGACTACCGGGTCGACACCCACAAGACCACCAAGATCGGGGGCAAGGATACCGGTAAGGTGCTCGGCTTCTATACACAGGCGGAGTGGGACGTGACTTCGATCCTGACACTGTCGGCCGGGGCCCGCTATGACCGCTACCAGTTGGAAGACCGCTTCGGCGTGGATGTCGACAATGATGGCTTTAGTCCCAACGGCACCGTCATCCTCCGCCCTGTCGACGGCTTGGAACTGCATGCCACCTATGCCCAGGCGATGCGGGGCGCCTATCCGGGACAGGCTTTCTTCGACAGCATGGTGCAGGATCCGGACATGAAAGCGGAAGAGTCCGAGAACATCGAATTCGGCTTTGAATACAACTTCCAGAACTTCTACCTGGGCGCCAATGTCTTCCAGCTTGAGATCGACGATGTGATCAATCCGTCCTACAACCGCAGCACCGGTTGGCGCAGCAACATCGGTAAGTTCAAGAGCAAAGGCTACGAAATCTTCGCCGGCGCCCAATTCGGGAATTTGCAACTTCGTGCCGGCGTCATCGATACCACACCTGAAGTGGAAACCTACGAAGGCAGCACAACGGACCAGTCGAGCCTGATGAACAACTACACGGGACGCGCCTGGACCGCCAATGCCGAATACAAATTTGAAAATCTCAACCTGAGCGCCGGCTGGAACCTCTACTATGTCGAAAGCGTGACCTCCGATTCCGGCCGCAGCGTGAGCGAGAAGAAACCCTACGCGGTGCATGATGCCTTTGTTCGCTGGAGCCCTGCTGCGATCGACGGGCTGACGCTCAACCTGACTGTCAGTAATCTCTTCGACCGTCATTACTACGACCAGGCCACCTTCGCGTATCAAAACGGCTACGCGGCGACCGGGCGTGAAATCGGCCTCAGCTTCAGCTATCAATTCTAGAAACGATCCAGTCCCGTTGACGAAGAGCGCTTGTGGCCAAATATGGACACAAGCGCTTTTCTGAGTGCAAAATCATCATGAAACTCTTCCGAAAAATCCTGTTCTGGGCACACCTTTGCCTCGGCCTGGCCGCCGGCGTATTGATCGCACTCATGTGTCTGACCGGTGCGATCCTTGCCTTTCAGACGGAAATACTCAACTGGGCGGAAGCCGATGCCATCCAAGTGGAGGATCATGGAACCCGGGAACGCCTCAGCGTCGACGAGCTCGTTGCCGGCGCAAAAGCAGCCGCCCCGGAACTACCGTTCAGCCAGGTCGAAATCCCTTCGGCTGAGGATGAGGCGTGGATCATCCAAGCCGGCCGAGGCGAGTTCCGCTACCTCGACCCCTACACCGGGGCGTTCAGGGAAGGCACCGCCGTGGGACTCCGTAAGTTCTTTCATCTGAACCTCATGCTTCACCGCTGGCTCGCCCTGGAAGGTGATGCCCGTGGCCTCGGCAAGAACATAAACGGAATCTCGAATGCCGTCTTTCTCTTCCTCGCCCTGAGTGGGCTTTATCTCTGGTTCCCCCGACAGTGGCGTTGGAAGCAGTTCAAACTCGTCCTTTTCTTCAAATCCTTCTCCCAAGCCAAAGCCCGCAATTTCAACTGGCACAATGTATTCGGTTTCTGGGCACTCCTGCCCATCGTCCTGATGGCTTTCACCGCGGCGATGTTCCACTACGACTGGGCGCGGAACACGGCGGACGCATTGTTCGGGCAAAGCCCTCCGCGTCCGGGGCAGGCTCTTCAGGCGGAAGCAAGAAGTGAGACGGTAAGCGGACCGGACCTGAGCTTGGAAGAGCGCTTTCAGATTGCGGCCGCCTGGCCGCAAGCATGGGACTCGATCCAGATGTCGATTTCCACCGCAGAGGGGCAGCCATCAGGCAAGCGTCGCGGCCCGCCGGCCCCCGACCCCGCAGTGGTGCTGGTGCAGGAATCCGGTCTTTGGTTTCCCTTCAATCGGCCGTCCGAATTGATCATCCACCCCCAGAGCGGCGAGATTGAAGCCGAGCGCACGCCACGCGAACTCAGCCTGAAACAAAAGATCCGCAGTTCCTTCCGCTGGATCCACACCGGAGAGGCGGGCCTGCTCCCCGGCAAGATCATCGCCTTCCTCGGCTGTGTCGCCGGCATCGTGCTGGTTTACACCGGCTTTGCCCTGAGCATTCACCGCCTCAAAAGCAGCCTGCGCAAGAAGAAGCAGCGGCAAGTGTGACGAGATAGGGGATCAACTCTCACTCCTGTAGCGAAAGCGCGACAGCGATTTCGACAAGGCCTGGCGACTCTGCAGCGGACGTGCAGAAGCCCGTCCCTTCATCAAATGCGTCTCCATGAAAACCCGCTAGAATGAATGGACCGATGCGATTTCATTGAGGCCCCCCAACTTTAGTCCCAACCGATCCGCCGCGCCAGCGCGTCCCGCAGATCCGACTCCATCCGGGCTGACTGTACCCATTTGAGTGCCTGATGCGGCTGCGACCGGGCCCATTCGTCAATCGTGTCGACCAGCGCATCCATACGCAGGTTCGGATCCGAGATCGTATTCGTCCAAGCCGCAACGGTTTCCGGATCATAGTCCAGCATGGTCGTCGCAAAGCCGAGAATGGCCGCATCCTTTTCAGGGCCATCGGCTTTCTCACTGAGCCACTGCGACGCGGTCACCGAATCCGTCCGGCTCCACTCCTCCATCAAGACACGGGCATTCTCGGGTGAAGACAAAGGATCGTCCGAGGGAAGACTGCCGAGCCAACGTGCCGCGCGCATCGGCTCCGCTTCCGCCAGACTGCGCAGGTAACTGGTCACCAGGCCCGGCACTTCCATCTGCGCATTGACTTCACGAACGTACGCTTCGGCCGCTTTCGGATCGTCCGTGGCATACGCGGCCACCACCGAATGAATCAGATCCCGGTTCCCAGTCAGCCTCGCCTCTGAGAGTGCCCAGCCCGAAGCCGCCTGCGGATCCACCTCCGCCCACGACAGCACCATGGATTTGGCGGCCTCATCCCGCAAGACCCCAGGCTGCTGCCGTCCCAGCCAGCTGCTGGCTTCCTCCGGATACCGCTTCACCCAGTTTGCCATCAGCGCCTTGGTTGCGGTCACCTTGCTGGCATCATTGGCCATGCCCTCAACCCACTGAGCCGCCGAAATCGGGTCTTCCTTGCTCCAGAATTCCATGCCGCTGTACAGGGTCTCCATACGTGCCATTCCCTGCGCATTGGATTCCAGCCAGAGCATGGCATTGTCCGGCTCCCGGGCCGCCCAAACCGCGACAACTTCCATCATCCCACGCAAGCGGGCTTGCCCCTCGACCTGTTCCTGCAGCCAGAGCATGGCCGCCTCCGGATCCTCCATGGCACGACGCCGCGCTTCCGCAACAAACGGATCCTCCGGCACAACCTGCAGGACTGTGCCCGATGGCCCAGGCAAGTCAGGCGCCTCGATGCGGTCCGGTTGCGGCACTTCTGGTCCGCGGTCTTCCAGGTCCGCAGCTGCCGCCCCCTCCGCCGGAACCGTCTCCGACTGAAAAACCAGGGCTTCCTGTAAGTCCTCAAATTCCAAACGCACCCAAACCACCAATGGCAGGAGGACGAACAACAAGAGCAGATCGACACCGACAATCAGGAATGTGCGGGTTTTGCTTTGCATGGTTAGTGGCAGGTTTTCCAGAGCATGCGCGTTGCCGATCCGGAATCAAGGCATACCTTGGCGGGATGCGGGATGCGGGATGCGGGATGCGGGATGCGGGATGCGGGATGCGGGATGCGGCATCTGCGTAAACGCCAGGTACAGCAGGCAAGGCACAAATTTGAATGATTTTCAAGGCAGGCCCCCGTCTCTCCCACCCGTATCCCACTTCTCGCATCGCCAAGAAAAAGTTCCCCTCCTTGGCGAAGGAGGGGTGGATGACGCGACAGCGGCAGACGGGGTGGTTCGTCGTCCTGCAACAGCCGGCAACGAACGACTCACGAAACTTCGCCCAGCGTAAACCCCTCCGTCTGCGTCAAGCGCAGCCACCTCCCCTGCGAGCAGAGGAGGAGCTCAAGTTGTCCCCAACTACCTTCAACAAACAACTCCGAAAGGGGGTACAGGTTCAGGACATAGGTACCAAAAAAGGTTCAGGACATGGGTAACACTTTCGGCCAGAAAGGGTGATGCCATGGAGAGAAACCAAAATGATAGAAGAACGCATGAATTTTGCCTTAAAGA
>NZ_JAPZEI010000016.1 GCF_027257905.1 Coraliomargarita parva | reverse complement strand
GCTGTTCCCGCAGCGCCTCCAGCGCTACCTTGCTTTTGAACTCGGATGTGAACTTTCGTCTCTTTTTCATTGGTTGCTTTACTTAACCTCGGTGAAGCAACCTGTCCAACTTTACGGGGCCGGCTCATTCCTCGGACTCACCGGGCTGAATCTCGCAGTCGCAGCGAGTACAGTTAGTGATTTACAATCCCAACTCACGCGTTACCAGTCCCGCTACCAGTGGCAGAGCGGCGACCTCTGCGCGGTCTGGATCGGTGGCAATGACATCCGCGACAACCCATATCTGAACACCGCGGGCCTGGCTGCCGAGGTGGGAGACTTTATCACTCAATTAAGCAACTTGGGGGTGGATCATTTCATTGTTCCGAACCTGCCCGACCTCGGCGCAGTGCCGGAGGTACTCTCCGATCCTTCCCTTGCCGCCGCGCGAACCGCAGCCACACTTGCCTATAACGCGGCGCTGGGCGATGAGCTGAATGCACTCGAAGACGAGCTGAACATCCGCATCGAGCAGCTCGACGTCTTCTTTATCTTCGACCATATGCTCGCGTACCAGACGGACTTCGGTCTTGTAAACGTAACGGACCCCTTGAAAGAAAATGACGGAGCGGATCCGGATACCTACGCCTTCTGGGACGACATCCATCCGACCACCCGAAGCCATGCCTTTCTGGCCGCCGCATCCCAGGCATTGATGGATGAAGCGGCCCCCATCGAGATCATCTCCTGGTCTATTAACAGCGACGGGGAACTACGACAGACCTGGTTTGCCAACCCTTGGGTCGAGTACACGATTCAAAGCGGAGAAAGACTCGACCAAATGAACACAGGGGTGATCCTCGATGGGGTTCCGGCCTACACCGAGACCGTCCCTGCCCCCGGCTTGAAGTCGGGCTTTTTCCGCACGGTCCGTTCGCAGTGAGATGGGATGCGGCTTCACATCGCATTCACATCCCGCTTCGGCTCAAGCGCAGGGCGAATCAACCTGAGTACCACATGTGCTCCCGTATCTCATATCCCGGATCTTGCCCCACCAAGAATCAATCCAGGTATTCCAATAGTTTTTCTTTCTCCGCATCGGCCAAGTCACTCCGCCGTATCAGCTTGATGGCCTCCTCTTCGCGCCCATTCCGCTTGAGTTCGCTGATGGTTTGACGGGTACTGCGTTCGCGTTGCTGTTGATTGTCAATTGTGACAGCCCAGGCAAACGCCGCCGAAGCATCCGAGCGGTAAACCTTGTTTACCAGCCCACGAATAGCTTGGTCCTTGGCCGGACCGACATCAAGCTCGGAGATCCAGACCGAAGCTTCTTCCGTGTTATGCTCAAGCCATTCTTTCGCAACCTGGGCAACCGCATCTCTGCGTGATTCCGCATCGAGCGTGAGTGCCCATTCCGCAGCAGATTTCAAGTCCTTCCGTGCCCATGCTTCCGCGATGCTGGATGCATTCTCCGAAATTTGTGCTTCTGTGCCGTTCGCCTCCAGGAAACCGAGAAGCGCCGCCGGATCGCGGAAAGCCCAGGTCTTGATCACACTGTTCATCGCAGTGCCGGAGAGTTCCGCATCCGTCAGCGACTGCGCCCAGACCGCTGCTGCCTCCGGATCGGCCTCGGATAATTTCCCTCCGATCGCGGACGTCAAAGTGTTTCGATCTTTCCCCTCTGGCATATTTAATAGGTAGACCTTGGCCTCCGCCGGTTGATACATGGCAAAATTCCTGAGTGATGTACGAAGTGCGCGTTCCTGTTCTTCCCCCGCCGGAAGCGTATTCACCCATTCGATCGCCGCGACCGGGTCACGCCCCGACCATTGCTGGGCAATATTCTGAACTGATTGCGAATAGACCCGACCATAGGGCAGTTCCGAGACAAGTTCGGCCGCTCGTGCCGGAGCGTCATTTGCCATCTGACGGAAAACGGTAGTGATTGCATCGTCCCGGGCGCGCCCGCTCATATTCGCCTGGACAAATTCCAATGCCTGTTCGGGGTCCTGCCGGGACATCGCCCAGACCGCACTACTGAGGATTTTATTCTTATCGGCTCCTTCTTCCAAGCCGTTTATAAACTGCACCGCACCCTCAAAATCGTAGTTGAACCAGCGGTTAATGACCAAACTAAGCGCATTGTCCCGCTCCTCCCCTGCCTCGAAACTCATTGCCATCTGAGCTGCCCGCTCGACGTTTGAATGAGCCAATCCGTTCATCACGCCGGCAAGTGCATCCCGGCGGATGTCTCCAAGTGGCAGGCTTTGGAACCTTGCGATGGCTGCATCCAGATCCTGGGCCGCCCATAGCATGAAGACGGTCGTGTAGTTCCAAGGTTTAATGTTCTCGCGTCCTTGGAGGAGTTCGAAGGCCGCGTTCGGATCGCGCCCGGCAAGTGACATCGCAACAGCAGAAATGGCCATCGCCTGTTGCTGTTCATTTTGAATGCCTTCGGCCGCAGTCATTGCGGCATCCAGGTCGGTCACCGCCCAAGCCGAAAACAAGGAAGTCGCATACATCTGTTTCTGTGACGGACTCGCCTCGTTTTCGTAATAGGCATAGGCGGCCTTCGGATTCATTTCCACCCAAGCAGTAAACAAATGATAGGGAAACATATAGTCCTGCAGGCTCCCCATGCCCCGCTCGCCCATGTCCTGCAAAGCTTTGTGGACCTCCGACTCTGACATCGATGCGACCACGTCCAGCATGGCAATAGTGCTGGACAGGGACGGCGAGCGCTTCAACATGTCGATACGCTCGAGCTTCTGCTCGATTGTCAAACGGCCCGGATCTGTTCCTGCGAGCCCCAAAATGCCACCAATTTCCGAAGTTTCATCCGGTACTTGGCCGTCCGAAGCTGGACCGTCAGTCCGGCCGGTGCCATTCAAACTGACGCCGACCGGGCTTTCTGGCACAGACATGGCTTTATCACGGCTCTGTGTCCCCAAGACCCAACCAAGCACAATGCCGAGGATGAGAACAAATGGTAAAGCGAGGTGTTTGATGGCAGGCACGCGTTCCTATGCCGCCGATTGTGCCAGAATCTGTCAATCGGCAAAGCTCAAATGAAACTTATCCTTTTAACGCAATTCAACCCCCGCCTACGATGACCATGAACGATTCCGAGTACATGCAACTCGCACTTGAAGAAGCTCAAGCCGGCTTGTCCGAAGGTGGCATCCCCATCGGCTCGGTACTAGTCATCGACGGCAAAGTCGTCGGACGGGGTCATAACCAGCGCATACAAAAAGGTAGCGCGGTCCTGCATGCGGAAATGCACGCACTGGAACAGGCTGGCCGGATCAGCGCGAAGGACTACCAAAGGGCGACGCTTTATACGACTCTCTCCCCTTGTGCCATGTGCTCGGGGGCCATTCTGCTCTACAAAATCCCGCGGGTCGTCATCGGGGAGAATGCCAGTTTCATGGGAGAGGAATCACTCTTGCAAGAACGGGGAGTCGACCTTTCCGTACTGGACGATGCTGCGTGCAAACAGCTTATGAAAGACTTCATTGAGAAACGGCCGGAACTATGGTTGGAAGACATCGGGGAGACAGACTCCTAAAAGACTGCCGGATCCGGCTGGCATGCGTAAGGACTGTACTTTCAACAGAATAAAACTTGCTGATAAATCAACTGGCTTCAAAACAGTAGTACCATGGGAGATATCGACATAGACCAAATTCTGCAGACCATCACCGAGTTACTCTCGACATACAGCCTCAGGGTGCTTGCGGCACTGGCTATATTCTTTATCGGGCGCTACTGTGTCGGGCTCATCATGAAGGCGCTGCGATCGGCACTGGAAAAACGGAAAGTCGAGCCTTCACTGGTTGGTTTTTCCTGTGGTTTGACGCATGCGCTCCTGCTGACCTTGGTCGTGATCGCCGCGCTCGGGCAACTCGGGGTGCAGACAGCCTCCTTTGTCGCGATTCTCGGTGCCGCCGGACTCGCGGTCGGTTTGGCCCTGCAAGGTTCCCTCTCCAATTTCGCGTCCGGGGTCCTCATCATCATTTTCAAGCCCTATCGGGTTGGAGACTATGTGGTCGCCGGTAGCGGCGAAGGCATAGTGGAAGAAATCCACATTTTCACCACAACGCTGGTGACACTGGATAACCGTACACAGATCATCCCGAACTCAGTGGCGACCAGCGGATTGATTGAAAACTACTCGGCCAAAGGCACCCGCCGCCTCGACCTCGTCGCCGGGGTAAGCTATGGGGACGACATCCTCAAGGTGAAAGCGGTGCTGCAGGACATTCTTGATAACGAACCTCGTATCCTTCCCGAGCCCAAACCCACTATCGGCTTGATGGAAATGGGCGACAGTAGCCTCAATTTCGCGGTCCGCCCCTGGGTTAAGGTTGCCGACTACTGGCCTCTCTTTTTTGATCTGCAGGAGCGGATACGTATCCGTTTCGACGAAGAAGGCATTACCATCCCGTTCCCGCAGCGCGATGTGCACCTTTTCCGGGAAGAGGACTAAGCGCGCACTGCCGACAGTAAGCCTTCCAATTCGCGCACCGCATTGCCAGGGCCGTCCTCTCTGGCCAGCAGTTTCGCAACTTTGGCGGCCCGTTTGGGCATCTTTCGGTTTTTTTCGACGGAACGAACCGCCTTGGGCAGTTCCTCCGGCCATTTGGCCCGCTTGACCTCCAGCCCGACTCCCAAACGCTTCACCTCTCCGGCAAAAAACCATTGATCGCCAATGTGCGGGATAATGATCTGCGGGATGCCGGCATGTAATACGCTCGCAGTCGTACCGGCTCCCCCGTGATGAATGACCATGGAGCCGTACTGAAAGAGCTGGTCGTGGGAGACACGGCCGATGCATTTCATCTCCCTCCGGGGGCGTTCGATCGTGAGACCGGCCCAACCGGATTGGATGATAATCTTCTTCCCCATCGGCCAGTTCCGCATGAAGCGGGTCATGACTTTACGCGCTTCGTCAAAAGTCACACTTCCAAAGGTCAGGATTGGCACAGTTTCGCCGCCGCAGAACACGTCCAACTCAGCATTCAGAGCCGGGTCCTCGGGTGACTGCCAGCGCAGGTGTCCAGTGAATTTGAAACGCTCCGTCCATAGGTGCTTCGGACGAAACAACTCTGGCGAAACAGTAACGATCACCTTGTCGGCCGGCTCCAGCAGGAAGCTGTCGGCACGTTCCATCCCGTAGCGCGTAAGGGCTTCGCCCACAACCTGGTTGATCTTCCAGCAGAAAATCCGGTCCGCCATGCGCCAGATCATGGCATTCCATCGGCGGCGCAGAAAGGGCGGAAATGCCAGCATGCGGGGCACCCCCTCGGGTGGATAGCTGCGCGAAGGCACGGCGTTGTGGGCAAAAGTCGTGATGGCCGTCGGAATCCCCCGCTTCTTGGCGAGTTGGCACAGACTGGAAAAGACATAGCTGCTGACAAATACATCGGCCCATTCGAGTTCACGATCCAGGGTCGTGAGAATTTCCTCCAGAAAGGGCAATGACTCCGAGTAGATGATACGTATCAGGTCGACGGGATTCTTCGCCTTCGTCAGATCACGCATCGCCTCTGCGAAACCAGTCTGGTCCCAGTCGGGCGGCAGGTACACATATTCGATACCGGCCGACTCGATTTCCTCCCGGAACAATGAAACCGTGGCAAAGCGCACGGTATGGCCGGCTTCGACCAGGGCGCGCCCCAGACGAATGACCGGGTAGATATCACCCGTAGAGCCGTGTGAAGTAAGCAAGCATCGCATAGGGACCGGTAATCGTGAATTCGGTCCACAAAGAACGCGGAGCCCCGCCAAAAGCGAGTCCCGAGCGCGCCGTCACCAACTTGTTACAATCGGCCGATCGAGCGCTAGAGCAGGTCTGCCGCGAGGTCGGCCAGTTCGGAACGAACCCCGGTGGTGAGCTCCAAATGCGCGGTAATCTCGGTTCCTTTCAGGCGCTGGGCGGTGTGCACCAAGCCGTTGGAAGTCGCATCGAGGAACATGCTGTCCACTTGGTAGGGATCTCCCAACAGGATGACCTTGGACCCTTCGGCCATGCGACTAACCACCGTCTTCGCCTCATGCGGCGTGAGATTCTGGGCTTCGTCGATCACGAAGATAGTATTCGAAAGCGAGCGGCCGCGGATGAAGGTCATCGCCTCGACTTCGACAATCCCATAGTCGAAAAGGAACTGGTACGGCTTCCGCGGCTTGTTCAGCTCTTCCTCCTCCGCCTCCTGCGGCTTTGGCTGCTTCGCCAGTCGTGCCATCGCCTTCTTCCGTTTGCGGTTCGATGTGATCCGGTCGAGCTTGGCTTGTTCCGGATGCGGTTCCGGCGACTTGGTAACCATGCGGTTGCTGAAAAGTACCTCCAAATTGTCGTAGAAAGGCGCAATGTAGGGAGCCAGCTTCTCCTCCAACGTCCCCGGTAAAGCTCCGGTATCCTTGCCGATGTGCACCAGCGGACGGGTGATGAAGACACGTTCGTACAAGTTGTCCTCGCCCAGTGTCTGGTAGAGCGCCATCGCGATCGTCACCAGGGTCTTGCCGGTACCGGCCTTGCCGCAGCATGTAATCAACTTGATGTCCTCGTCGAGCAAGGCGTCCATCAGCATGCGCTGCTCATCATTAAGGGGATGGATCCGGATGCCTTTCGGAATCCGGATCCCGACATCGGACCCCAGAATCAGCCCTTCGAACTGGCCGTCGCCACGGTAGCGCGCAGGCTCGCGAAACTCACCACTGCTGTTCGTGATGTAGACGTATTCGTTGATGAATAAATGGCTGGTCTGGTCCGGGGAAAGATCGACCCCGTGTTCCTCCAGGAATCGCTCGTACTCGGTATCGTCGAGCTTGATGGTCTTGCACCCGCCTCCCATCTTGGCGGTGCTCACCTTGTCGTTCATGTAGTCCTGGACTTCCAGGCCGAGGGCGATGCCCTTCAGCGCCATGTTCGCATCCTTCGTGACCAGGATGACCCGGCACTCCGGACAGACTTCGCGCAGGAAGACGACCGAGGCGAGAATCCGGCTGTCCATCTTGTCCATGTCCACCAAGGTGGCCTGCAGGCGTTTGATGCCCTCGCTCTCTTCGTCGCCGTCGACGATGTAGTCGTTGATCACGACGATCAGCCGTCCGCCGGTCGGCAGGTCGCGGCTCAGCGCAGAACTCCCCTTGCCCTTGAGCTCCGGGGGAACGGACAAGTCATGATCGAACAGGGCCCGCAGGTCGCGGTGTATTTTTCGGGCTGCGAATCCGAGCTCACCGGGGGCGGATTTCTTCCGGTCAAGCTCTTCGAGGACTTCGACGGGAATCGCCAGGGTATTGTCCTCGAATTTTTGCAGGCATTGTGGGTCGTGCAGCAGAACGTTCGTATCTAGAACGAAGATCTTCGCCTTGTTTTTTTTCGTTTTTTGTTTCGGCAAGGGTCGTGTAGGAATGACAACTTTAACTGGATTCGGTATTTGCAACCGAAGAATATTTTATATCCGTAGGCTTTAAGACGTCAGACTCTGCTTGCGCAAGCAGGAAAGAAGCCGAGATTATTTATTTCCCATATGAGCCGCATTCATTCCACCCTCCTTCAGGCAATCGGCTACGAGTTTCGGGACTCCACTTTACTCGAAAGCGCCCTGACCCACCCCAGCACAGAAGGGGATGTCGTTAATTATCAAAGGCTTGAATTCCTAGGTGACTCCGTCCTCGGCATGTTGGTGGCCGATTTCCTCTACCACATGCATCCGGACAAGCCGGAAGGCGCCTTGGATCGCATGCGGGCCGGCTTGGTGAACGGGAGCGCCCTCGCCGCCAAAGCCCGCGAGTTGGGCCTCGACCGTGGCCTGATCGTGAGCGACGCCCAGAAGGAGCATCTGCCGGAGCCCTCGGACGCGATGCTGGAAGACGCCTTCGAGGCGCTCGTGGCTGCCATTTACCTCGATGGAGGGATCGATTCTGTCCGCTCCTGGGTGCGACATCAGCTTCAAGCCGAGATTGAACAGGCCGAGCAAGTGTCCGACCGAGCCAACCCTAAAGGCAGGCTGCAGGAGTGGTCACAGCGGGAACACGCCGGACTGACCCCCGAGTACGTCTTGACTGCGGAAGAGGGTCCGGATCACGCGAAAAGCTACACGGTCACTGTTTTTATCGGCGACCAAAAGCTCGCCTCCGGTTCCGGCAGTTCCAAGAAGGCGGCGGAAACCAGTGCGGCGGAAGCCACGCTTGAACAGCTCCTGGACCGGTGAGTGGTCGGCGAACAGCAGAAGCCCGTTTACTGCACGGGGTATGCAACGAGGCGCGCGCTGCGGTCGCCGTCCGTGCCGCGCTGTCGGAAAACTGCCGGACCAGCCTGTTGCTGGTCGCGGACCCGCGCCGGGCCATTGAACTGGCCGCAGAGGCCAAGGTCTATGCGGAATGGTTTGAAGCCGGCGACCGGCTTCAAATCCTCCATTTCCCGGAGCGCCCGCCCCCGGACATCGATACCCAGCGGCGCAACGACCGGATCTGTGAGCGCCTTTCCGTATTGAGCCGGATACTGTTAGCGCCCGAGGCATCCCGGATTATCGTTTGCACCCCTGAAGCGCTTTTGGGCGAATGCCCCCTGCGCAGCCAGTTTGAAGCCGATCGCATGGAGTTGCGCGCAGGTGGGGAATACCCCTTCGGCCCACTGGTAGAGCAACTGACCTCGGGCTTTGATTATGACTCAGAGGCACTCTGCGAGCACCCCGGCCAGCTGGCTACCCGCGGGGGCTTGCTCGACATTTACCCGGTCGACGCCAAACAGCCCTATCGTATCGATTTTTTCGGTGATGAAATCGAGAGCATCCGCAGCTACGATCCGACGACCCAACGCACCCTTGAATCAGTCCACACACTCACAATCGCGGCCGCACGCGGCAGCGAGGGAGGCAAGACACAGTCCGAGGGCGCATTTATCGCATTTCTCCCTCCCTCGCCCGTACTTTGGATACTTGATGATCCGTCCAGACTGAACAGGGATCACCCCTACCGCTTCGATACGTCTGCGCCCCCAGGATGTCTGCGGACCTGGCTGCAGGCCATGCACGCCCGTCAGAACATGGGGGACCGCACGACCGGACTGTGCGAGATCGATACGGATCCGCAGCCCTTCAAGGGAGCCACACGGACCGGATTGCAGACGGAAGCCGTGGAAAACTACCGCGTCCACCCCGAAGCCGCTTCGGTCGGCTTCGATCGCTTCGAGTCAGAACAGGGCGCACGGCACAAGTTTGAGATGCAGATCGCCGACTGGGCGGGAAAGGATCAACTGCAGGTCTGTTTTTTCACTGCTGGAACCAATGAGAGTGCGCGAATCGCGGAACTTCTGGCCGATAATCCGGCCACCGCCCGCCTTTCTCTCCAATATCGCGAAGCCGGAATCGCATCCGGTTTCATACTCCGGGAAAACGGCTTTCCCACCAAGGGCAAGCGGGGTGTCGTCCTGATCACCGACAATGAATACTTCGGCCAGCGCCGCAAACGGCTCAAAGCCCCTGAAGAGCGGGCCCGCCCCAGCATCTCCCAGATTGACCAGCTACTGGACTTTACCGAACTTGCGGACGGCGATCCGCTCGTGCACCTACAGCATGGCGTCTGCCTCTTCCGCGGTCTCAGTAAGCTCGACATCGAGGGTGGTAGTAAGGAAGTCATCTCTGTCGAGTTTGCCGAACAGATGACGATACATGTGCCGTTACATGAATCCCACCTGCTCACACGCTATGTCGGCCTGACCAAGGCGGCTCCCAAACTCGGCAAAATCGGCGGCGCCGCCTGGGAAAAAACGCGCCGCGCAGCCGAAGTCGCGACCCTCGATTTCGCCGCGGAAATGCTCAATCTTCACGCCAAACGCAGTCAGGGCGGTGGCTATGCCTTCCCTCCCGACCATGCCTGGCAAAAGGCCTTCGAAGACGCATTCCCATATCAGGAAACGCCGGATCAGCAACATGCGATCGACGCGGCCAAGGCAGACATGGAGAAAGCGGAACCCATGGACCGGCTCATTTGCGGCGACGTCGGATTCGGGAAGACCGAGGTGGCCATTCGCGCCGCCCTCAAGGCCGTTCTCGCGGGCAAGCAGGTCGCCGTGCTGGTCCCGACGACTGTGCTCTGCCAGCAGCATTTCAATACCTTCCGCGAGCGGATGGTCCAGTTCCCGATCATCATCGACATGGTCAGCCGGTTCCGCAGCTCCGGCCAGAACAAGCAGATCCTCTCCAACCTGGCGGAAGGACGCATCGATATCGTGATCGGCACCCACCGCCTACTGAGCAAAGACGTCCATTTCAACAATCTCGGCCTCCTCGTCGTCGATGAGGAACAACGGTTCGGCGTGCGCCAAAAGGAGCGCATCAAGCAATTGCGTGCCGATGTCGACATCCTCACCCTCAGCGCGACCCCGATCCCGCGGACGCTCTACCTCGCCCTCGCCGGCGCGCGTGCGATGAGCGTGATCGAGACCCCGCCGGTAGACCGTCGGCCAATCGAGACAATCGTCCGCAGCTATGACGAAAGTCTGATCAAAAGTGCGATCCAGTCGGAGGTCGATCGGGGCGGACAGGTTTTTTACCTGCACAACCGGGTTTCCACCATCGAAGGGGTTGCCTCCAAGATCGAAGCGATGCATCCTCGACTTCGTATCGCAGTCGGCCACGGACAGATGGAGGAAGGCCAGTTGGAGCGAATCATGACCAAGTTCGTGGCCGGCGACTACGACGTACTCGTCTGTACCACGATCATTGAGTCCGGCATCGACATTCCGAATTGCAATACCCTGATCATCGAAGGAGCCGACCGCTTCGGGCTCTCGCAACTCTATCAGATCCGCGGACGTGTCGGTCGTTTTAACAAACAGGCTTATGCCTATTTGCTCCTGCACCGTCATGCCGCGTTGGTGGACCAGGCCCAGAAGCGTCTCAATGCCCTCAAGCAGCACAACCAGCTCGGAGCCGGCTTTCGCATCGCCATGCGCGACTTGGAGCTTCGCGGGGCCGGCAACCTACTGGGATCGCAGCAAAGCGGCCACATCGCCGGTGTGGGCTTCGAGCTCTATTGC
Organism: Coraliomargarita parva; assembly: GCF_027257905.1. Lineage (NCBI taxonomy): Bacteria > Pseudomonadati > Verrucomicrobiota > Opitutia > Puniceicoccales > Coraliomargaritaceae > Coraliomargarita > Coraliomargarita parva. Next base: position 27,640 of record NZ_JAPZEI010000016.1, on the reverse strand, counting down.
CAGTTGCTCAAGCAGAGCGTGGCTCGACTCAAGGGGGAGCCCGGCTCCGACCGTATCCGGGCAGAGGTCAAACTCGACTTTATCGCAACCGGAGAAGGCGGCGGCAGTTCGCGCCGCACGACCGGGACTGCCAGCTTCGCCGCCATCAAGGAGGCCGAATACAGCAACCGGGCCAGTGTGGTGGAAGCCGCCCTGCCCGCCGACTATATGGCGGAACCACGGCTCCGTATCGATTTCTACCGGCGGCTGGCCATGGCTCCGGACCGCGCCACCGTACGCAGCCTGGCCGAGGAACTGGAAGACCGTTTCGGGCGTCTGCCTGAGGCCGCGCGCGTGCTCGTCGCGGTCAGTGAAATCCGAGTGCTGGCCGAAGCCGCGGGCGTACGACGGGTGGAAACCGAGGGGGAACGGCTGATGTGCCGCATGGCCCAAGACTCCGATCGTTTTCTCAAAACCGGCACCCGCTTTCCGCGCCTCAGCCAGAAGGATCCGATCAAACGGCTGAAGGAAATACAAGCTTACCTCGCACGGCACAGCAAGGGATAGCCATGAGAAACCGTTGAGACCGCTTTCCCCGCTTGACCAAGAGGGAGGCAGTTCTAAGGTTGGCCGGATTACGTATCTTCTTCCTTCATGCTAAGCGCGCATATGATCCGACGCCTCACTCTTAAGCCTTTTCTATTCAGCTCTATTTTCCTGGCTGCTGCAGCCGCGCTCCCCGCCCAACAACCGAGCGCCGATCAAGTCGCCCTGCTCCGCCTCGGCAACGGTATTGCCGCAATTGCAGAGGGACAGATCATTACCCAGCAGGAACTGCGCAAGGAACTGGAACCCATCATCCCCCGCCTGCGAGTCGAAGCCCGGAACCAACAGGAATTCAACCAACGGATTGAGGAACTCAGCCGTGAAGTCCTGCAAAACATGATCGACCGGATCATCATCGTGAAGGCGGCCGAGAAGGAAGGTTTGATGGTCCCGCAGTCGTACATCGACCAGGAGTATGATGAAGTGATCGCAACCGATTTCGGCGGTGACCGCGCCGTCTTCCTTGAATTCCTGAAGACCCAGGGGCTGACCCCCCGTGATTTCAGGGCTGACCTGTACAAGCGTATTGTGGTAAACGTCATGCGGCAGCGGAACCGCATGTCCCAATCGGAAGTAAGTCCCGAACGGATCGAAGACTTCTACGTCAGAAACAAGCTGCGCTTTTACCAGAACGAGGCCGTCCACCTCCGCCAAATTATTCTCACTTCCATTGCCGACGAAGGTCTCCCGATCCTTCGCCAGACCGCGCGCACAATCATGCAGGAGTTGGACAACGGCACGAATTTCGGAGACCTCGCCCGCCAATACAGCCAGGACGACATGAGCCGCCGTGGGGGTGACTGGGGCTGGATCGAGCGTCAGGATATCCGTAAGGAACTCAGCGAGATCGCCTTCGACTTGGAACCTGGCCAGTACAGCCAACCGGTCGAGCTCAACGGCACCATTTTTATCCTCTACGCCGAAGATAAGCGCGAGGAAATGATCCAGCCCATCAGTATGGTCCGCGACATCATCGAAGAAGTGCTCTCCGGTGAAATTGCCCGCGAGACCCAAGAACGCTGGATCCGCGACCTGCGCAGCAAGTCCTACATCCGCTACTACATGTAGCCCCCTCCGACTTCCATGAGCGATGTACTCTCGCTCCCCATCAGCACCGTGGTCGTGGGCATATCCAAAATAGAGGCCCTCACTGAGTAAGGTTTCAGTGACGCCGCTCACGAGCTAGGAACTGCTTTATGCGTTTTTCGGGCCCCCTCCGTCCCGGGCAAGCCGGGACATCCGGCTTCTCTCCGATACGCCGTGACAGGCCTCCCCTCGGAGAGAGGAGGAGCTGTTTTTGAGGGATGAGGGCTGTTTTTGAAGGATGAGACCTGAAACCTGACGAAGCGCGGCAGCGCGGAGATGGTAAAATGCGGAGCATTTTGCCCGAAGCGAAGCGCAGGGTGACTGAAGCGGCCAGTCCTGAGCCTGTCGAAGGGGTGCCCTTTGGGCGCTGAAGGAACAAACCTGAAGTTTTTGAGAGAGGAGACCGGGAGTTGCTCTGGGGACCCCTCCGTCCCGGGCAAGCCGGGACACCTCCCCTCGGAGAGAGGAGGAGCTTTTTTGAGAGCTGACGAAGCGTGGCAGCGCGGAGACACTGCTCAATAAGCAGCAGCGTTGCTGGAAAATCATTCTGCCTAAAATGATTCTGCCTCTCCCGCACGGTTGTAAGAATGATTTTGTCTGTAATTATTCTGTGTGCATCCCCGGCATCGAGCGTACAACACCGTATTATAGGCAGAATCATTTGTGGCAGAATCATGCTTGTACGCCGCAAGCCATGGCACGGCAGGCGTCCGCACTCCGCTTCTTGAATCAAGCTCCCCGTCTTTGACGAGGAGCCACAAAAAAAGGCGTGCCGCAGCACGCCCTTTTGCAAATTTCGGATGATCGCGTATTAGGCACGCCAGCTCTTGAGGATGCGCATGTAGTTGGCGCGTTCGAGAGCTTCGGGATCCGGACAGCGTGAGTAATTCATGCAGCCACGGAGGGTATCCAGGGAGTCATACTCCTTCTCCTCCATCCACTTCTTCATTTCATCGAGGATTTCACCGACCTGGCGGCAGCCATTGATCAGTAAGGTGGAAACAACTTGCACGGCATGGGCGCCGCTCATGATCGACTTGACTGCATCGACACCGGTGTGGACGCCGCCGGAAACAGCCAATTCACAGGGCACCCGTTCACTCAGCATCGCCAACCAGCGTAAGCGCAGGAGTAATTCATGCGAATGCGACAGGTCGAGTGACGGACGCACATCGATCGTATCCGTATCGATATCCGGCTGGTAGAAGCGGTTGAAGCAAACCAGACTGTCCGCTCCGGCCTTGGACAGGCGACGCGCAAAGTGTGGCAGTGCCGTGTAAAACGGCGACAGCTTCACTGCCAGAGGGATCCGGATCTGGTCGCGGATGGCTTGGATGATGCGCACACAGCGGTCTTCAATCGCAGCGGCACTCTCTTCCATGTCGGTCGGCAGAAAGTAGAGATTCAGCTCAAGAGCGTCCGCGCCGGCTTCCTGAATGAGGCTGGCATAGTTGACCCAGGGACCTTCACGGGTGCCGTTCAGAGACCCGATAACCGGTACATCCACCGCACTCTTCACCTTCGAGAGTTGCTCCACATAATTGTCCACCCCGCGCTCCAGAATGCCGGCTTCGGGGAAGAACGAGATCGCTTCAGCAAAGGAGTTCTCGTAGGCCCCGATGTGAGCTTCCGCCCCCACCATGTTCTGGGTGATTTGCTCTTCAAAGAGCGAGTACATCGTGATGGCGGCAATACCGGCATCCTCCAACTCGCGGACTTTATCCAAATCGTCCGGCAGCGGCGAAGCGCCGGAGATGATCGGGTGTTTCAGTTTCAGGCCCAGGTATGTGGTTTCCAGATTCATGATCGCTAATGGTTTCGGTATTCGGCTTTAAATCGTCTATGCTTCGGTTTCTTCCTCGGCCTTGGGATAAGGCTGCGCCATGCGTTCGTAGAGTGCGAAGCGCTCGTCGACGAATTCCTGGGCATGACGGCCCAGTTCCTTCGCACGCTCGGGATTCTTCAACTTAAGCATCCGGAAGCGCGCCTCGTTGTCCGTATAGACGTAGAGCGGCGTCTTGGGTGCCCGGGAATCGAGCTTGAGCGGGTTCTCGCCCTGTAGGGCACGAGACGGATCGTAGCGGTAGAGCGGCCATGCGCCCGTCTCAACAGCCAGCTTTTGCTGTTCGAAGCCGGTAGCAAGATTGAAACCGTGTGCAATGCAGTGGCTGTACGCGATGATAATGGAAGGTCCGGGATGGCGCATCGCCTCATAGAAGGCGTTGACCGTCTGCGTATCCTTCGCGCCGAGCGAAACACGGGCGACGTAAACGTTGCCGTAATTCATGGCGATCATGCCAAGGTCCTTCTTGCCGGCAGGCTTGCCGGCGGCGGCGAATTTGGCGATCGCCCCGATCGGCGTGGCCTTGCTTTGCTGGCCGCCGGTGTTCGAATACACTTCGGTATCGAGCACCAGGATGTTTACATTGCGGCCGGAGGCAATGACGTGATCCAATCCGCCGAAGCCGATGTCGTAGGCCCAACCGTCACCACCGACGATCCAAACCGACTTCTCGACGAAGTAATCCGCCAAATCGAGCAGGCGCTTGGACTCCGGCGTATCGATCTCTTTGAGCTTGGACTTCAGGACTTCGACCCGCTCGCGCTGGGCGGCGATCCCGGCTTCATCGCCCTGTTCGGCCGTGAGCAAGGATTCCACCAGTTCGGCATCAATCGCATCCCCCATTTGCTGGAGGATCAGTTTGGCCATGTCCTGCTTCTTGTCCACCGCCACACGCATCCCGAGGCCGAATTCGGCATTGTCCTCGAAGAGTGAGTTGGCCCAGGCCGGTCCGCGGCCGTTGGCGTCGCAGGTGTACGGCGTGGTCGGCAGGTTCCCGCCATAGATCGAGGAACAACCGGTGGCGTTGGCCATGAGCAGACGGTCCCCGCAGATCTGGGTCAGCATCTTGAGATAAGGCGTTTCACCGCAACCGGCACAGGCACCGGAGTACTCGAAGAGCGGTTCGCGGAACTGCGTGAACTTCACGTCTTCCTTCAAGTTGCTGCGGTCCGGCTTGGACAGCTGCAGGAAGAAGTCGTAGTTTTCACGTTCTTCGACCAGGTTCTCGGCATGCGAGCGCATGTTGATCGCCTTGTCGCGGGGATTCTTCTTGTTCTTCGCGGGGCAGACACTCACACAGAGCGAACAGCCCGTGCAGTCTTCCGGCGCCACCTGGATGGTGAATTTGTTGCCCGGATAATCCCGTACGCGGAAATCGCTGGAACGGAAGCAGGCCGGTGCACTCTCCAGTTCGGCAATCGGGTAAAAGTTGGAACGGATGGCGGCGTGCGGACAGGCCTGCACACACTTGTTACACTGGATGCAGACTTCAGGGTCCCAGATCGGGATTTCCTGGGCAATGTTGCGCTTCTCCCATTTACTGGTTCCCGTGGCCCAGACCCCGTCGGGACGGAACACGCTGACAGGCAGCAGATCGCCCTTTTCCTGGAGCATCATCGCGGTGACACGCTGCACAAAGTCGGGAGCTTCCTCGGCCACCACCGGCGGCATGGGATAGCCACTGCCGGCACTGTCCGGTACTTGGACCTGATGCAGACCAGCCAGTGCCTGGTCGACGGCGGCGAAATTCTTCTGGACGATTTCCGGGCCCTTCTTGCCGTAGGTCTTTTCAATCGCTTTCTTGATCTGGGCAATCGCTGCTTCGCGCTCCAGGACGCCGGAGATCGCAAAGAAACAGGTCTGCATGATCGTATTGATACGACCACCCATGCCCGCTTCACGGGCCACCTTGTAGGCGTCGATCACATAGAACTGAAGCTTCTTGGCCACGATCGCTTCCTGCACCGGATTCGGGAGGTTCGACCAAATGGTATCCGGGCCGTAAATGCTGTTCAGAAGGAAAACCGCACCGTCGGCTGCGTAGTCCAACACATCATATTGATTGAGGAACTGCGACTGGTGGCAGGCTACGAAGCTGGCTTTCTGCACGAGGTACGGCGCGCGGATTTCATGCGGGCCGAAACGGAGGTGGGAAATCGTAATCCCGCCGGACTTCTTCGAGTCATACACGAAGTACCCCTGTGCGTGGTTGTCGGTACCTTCGCCGATGATCTTCACGCTGTTCTTGTTCGCTCCCACAGTGCCGTCGGAACCGAGACCGAAGAAAACGGCGCGAATTTGCTCCTTCGGCTCAATGTCGACATTCTCTTCGACTGGCAGGGAAAGCATGGTCACGTCGTCCATGATCCCGACGGTGAAACGGCGCTTCGGATTCGGCTTCGGCAGTTCGTCGTAGATCGCCTTGACCATGGCGGGCGTGAAATCCTTCGAGCCCAGACCATAGCGTCCGCCGATCACACGCGGGCAGAAGGAGTCCGGAAGCAATCCGCACTGGCGGCCTTCCTCGATCGCGGCGACGGTCTCGATGAAGAGCGGCTCGCCCACGGAACCCGGCTCCTTACAGCGGTCCAGAACGGCGATGTTGCGAACCGTCTTGGGAATGGCGGCAAGGAAACGACGCACATCCAGCGGGCGGTAGAGGCGGATTTTCAAGACGCCCGTGCGGCGGCCTTGCGCATTCAGGGCCTGGGCTGTCTGGGCCGCGGTCTCGGCGCCCGACCCCATGATCACGATAACGTCTTCGGCGTCTTCCGGACCTTCGTATTCATACAGCGAATACTTGCGCCCGGTCAGCTCGGCGAACTTCGCCATTTCGGCTTCGACCGTTTCGGCCGTGCCGTCGTAGAAGGAGTTGGCGGCTTCGCGCGCCTGGAAGAAAACGTCCGGGTTTTGCGCCGTGCCGCGAATCGAGGGTGTGTCGGGGGAAAGACTGCGGGCACGCACACGCGAAACGGCATCCATGTCGATCATGGCCTCGATCACCGAATCCTCGATCGTTGTGATCTTGTTGATTTCGTGAGAGGTCCGGAAACCATCGAAGAAATGAAGGAACGGCACGCGGCACTTCAAGGTTGCGGCATGCGCGATCAGGGCGAGGTCCTGGGCTTCCTGGACCGAGTTCGAGGCCAACATCGCGAAACCGGTCTGACGGCAGGCCATCACGTCGGAATGGTCGCCGAAAATCGAGAGTGCATGGGTGGCCAGCGCCCGGGCGCTGACGTGCATGACGAAAGGTGTGAGCTCCCCGGCGATCTTGTACATGTTGGGGATCATCAGGAGTAGGCCCTGGGAGGCCGTGAAAGTCGTGGCCAGTGTGCCGACCTGCAATGATCCGTGCAGGGCGCCGGCGACACCGCCTTCCGACTGTAATTGCACCACCTCCGGAACATCGGCCCAGATGTTCTTCTTGTTGGCCGAGGCCCACTCGTCGCAGAGCTCGGCCATACCGGAGGAAGGCGTGATAGGGTAAATGGAGATGACTTCTGAGGCACGGTAGGCGACGGATGCCACCGCCTCGGTTGCGTCAATAGTCCGAACAGGTGCGCTAATCGAATTTGTGTTCACGATAAGTTTTCCTAAAGTTAAAAATCAATTCCGTCAAGGAATTCTTATGTTGAGGGCTAAAAAATTTGGGTATTTTTAATAAGCTCTCCGCTTGCTTTGGAGGATGCTTTCGTTTCGCATGAGAGAATGTCTTTCATTGCCAACAAGTTCCCTGGCGTCGCACCTGCACTGGTGGTCGACGGATGTGGCAACTCGGTCTATGCCGGGGTATTGGGGCATCACGGGGAGTGGAAAAGTCAGAGTATAAGCACAGGTGCTCCGCTGGAACAACTCTTTCCTGCGGTTGAAAACGCATTGCAGGAAGCGGAACTGTCGGTCGACGGCTTGGGGAGCTTTATCTATTGCCAGGGCCCGGGTTCCGTTTTGGGGCTGCGCCTTTGTGCCATGGCGATTGAAACCTGGCGCCGGCTCGGTGTCGCCTCCCGCCCCTGTTTCGCCTACAACAGCCTGACCCTGACCGCAGAGTTGCTAAAAAAGGACCGCGCGCCGGACGAGGCCCTGCTTTTTGCCGACTGGAAAAAAGGCGCCTGGCATGCGGTCGAGTTCAAGGCGGGCATGGCCGACGCCTGCCACGTCATGGATGATGCGACCCTCCAGGCCTACGGTGGCCAACGCTTTCACCTGCCCCAGCGCAAGGGCTGGCAAGCGGCACCGGATGGGGCGGTCCCCCTCGCCTACGAACCGCAGCGCTTGCACGAAGTCCTCTTTGTGGACGGCTTGCTCCGTCGAACCGAGGGTGTCGAGTTGGTCACCAGCAGTGCCGCACAATTTACAAAATGGGTGCCGGAGCGCCACCGCGCCTCGTCCTGAGCCGAGCGATACAATCGAGTAAAAAAAAGGAGCACAGCCATAAAGAGCAAACCACACCGCTGCTGGGCGGAGATCGACCTAGCCGCCTTCGAGCGAAACCTGCACCGCATACAGTCGGCCCTGCCCGACAAGGTACGCTATGTCGCGGTCGTCAAGGCGGATGCCTACGGACATGGCATGCCCCAGATGGTTCGGCGTCTCATGCAAAGCGGAGTCGACTGCTTTGCCGTGGCCAATGTACATGAAGCCGCGGACATCCGCCATCTCGGTGCGGGATGGCCCATCCTCGTGCTTAGCCCGGTCCTGCCGGGAGAGGAGAGCTACCTGCTCGATTATGAACTCGCCGCCACAGTCAGCACCCCTGAAGAAGTCCAACGGCTCAACCAAATCGCCAGTGCCGCCGGCCAATCCATCCGGGTTCACCTGAAGGTCGATACCGGAATGGGTCGTCTCGGAGTCTGGCACGAGCAGGCTTCGGAGATAATTCGAGCCCTTCAGGCATCCGAAGCCCTCCAGCTCTGCGGCATCTACACACACTTTTCCAGTGCCGACACCGACCCGGAATTCACGCATTTGCAGCGCAGTCGCTTCCTGGAAGTTCTGAGACTGCTGCCGGACATGGAGATCTCCGAGAATCCGGACTTCCTCATCCATGCGGACAACTCGGCCGCGATCGAGTCATTCCGCGGCGACACCCCGTTTAATGCGGTCCGCGTGGGCCTCTTGCAACTGGGCGTCTCCCCTTACCCGGACTCAGCCCTTGGCCGAGCCAAGGTCGAACCCGTCTTCAGTTTCCATACTCGCGTGGGGATCGTCAAGGAACTGCCGGCCGGCACCGACATCAGTTACGGCCGCACCCACACCCTCACACAAGCCAAGCGGATTGCCGTCCTGACCGCCGGCTACGGCGACGGCATTCCTCTAGAATTGAGCAACAAGGGCGAAGTGCTCCTGCAAGGCAAGCGCTGCCCCATCCTCGGCCGGGTTACCATGGATCAGACAATCGTCGACATCAGCGCACTGGACAAGGTGACTCCCGGCGACGAGGTCATTCTGATCGGCCGCAGTGGTGAGGAGGAAATCAGCGCGAACGAATTTAGCCGCCGGGCAGGCACCATTCCCTGGGAATGCCTGTGCTCCATCACGAAACGGGTCACACGAATCTACACGAACGGGCGTGAGATCTAGCGCTACTTCGATGGTGCGGCAGTCCCCCAGCCTGTTTTCCCTGTCACTGCAAGGTCTGCTGCTAGCCTTCCTCTGTTACCATAGTCTCTATTTTCTGCGCACCCCGATTCTGGAGCTTGGCAACGCGGACTATTTCCTCCACGGCCCCAACCTGATCTTTCACGAAGCCGGTCACGTCCTCTTCGGCATCTTCGGCAAACCGCTTCTGACCAGCTTTGGCGGCTCGCTCTTTCAATTTCTGGTCCCCGCCTTACTGGCTCTCGCTTTTATAATCAAGAACCGGGACCTCTATGCGACCGGCATCATGGCCTGGTGGGCCGGGCAGAATCTCGTCGATGTGGCGCCTTACATCAACGACGCCCGCAGCCTCAGCCTGATCCTCATCGGTGGCCACACTGGACGCGAGGTTGAGGGCCACGACTGGGAGTTCATCCTCACCGAATTGGACCTGCTCTCACGTGACATCTACATCGCACGTGATGTTTTGCTGGCCGGTCGAATCGTCATGATCCTTTCGCTGGCAATTGCGGCACTTGCCATTTGCTGGGCCCTCTGGTCGAGGCAGAACCGGCCTTTGCCGCAAGAACCCGGGTATTAAGACTAAGCCGTCGCAACCCACGATACGAAGCTGGTTCAGGCCGTATCCTTCCCTAAACTCGGCCGACAGGCTGACTAATAGATAGTCCACTCCGGACCTTTCCCGTTGATCGGCATCGGATCTGCACGCAAAGGGTACCGAGAGATTACAATGCCATGTTAAACGAAGAAATCATTCAGGCGATCGAGGCGACCAAGCCAATGTGTGTGGCCACTGCCGACAAGGACGGCCGGCCCAACATTATTTATATGAGCTACATCAAGGCGGTGAATTCAAAGACTTTGGTCGCGGCCGATTGTGCCTTCGCCAAGACTAGAGATAACCTCACCGTCAATCCGCGTATGGCGGTCCTCGTCATGCACCCGGAAACCAAACGCGCCTTTCAGATCAAGTGCCGTACGGAAGAAGTCACTGAGGGTGAGCGTTTCAACTCCGTGGCCGAATGGGTCCGTGAAAATCCGCCCCATTTCGAAACCCGGGCGGCCTACTACCTGCACGTTGAAGCGATCTATGCCGGCGCGGACAAACTGGTCTGACCGGTATTAGTCCGGCCGTTTCATCTCGAAAAGCTCCCCGGTCCGGCAATACCAATGCGGAGAAGCCATCCGCCCAACCGGTTGGTAGGCGGAGACATCCATGCGGTGGTTCGAAGGATCAAAGATTCCATCACGGACATGCACCCGATGGACAATTCCGAGAACCATACGGTTATTCCCGATCTCGAGGATACTGTGCTTACGGCATTCCAAGGCAGCTGGTGCCTCGCGAATCCAAGGCGAGCGCACACTTTCACCCGGCATCAGGGTAAGGCCGCACCCCTCCAGCTCGCTTTGGCCATGGGGCAGGCTGGCGGCGGTCCGGTTCATCGCTTCCGCCACCGCCTCATCGACCAAATTGATCACGAAGTCCTCCCCCTTCCGGATATTCAAGGCCGTATCCTTTGGCACGCCCGGTTCCCGGTCGCCCGGCGCGAAAGCCACTAACGGCGGCTTCGAGCCGAAGACATTGAAGAAACTGAAAGGGGCGGCGTTCACGACTCCGTCCGCACCGACCGTGGTCACCCAGGCGATCGGACGCGGAGTTACGAGACTCGCCAACACCTTATAGGCATCCGCGGCATGTGCATCCATCAAATCAAAGGTCATTCCCGCAAACTAAGCACTCCGGGCTGAAAGACCAGATGATACGGGATCCGGATTCAGGTTTCGGGATGTGAGTGACGTGGCTTGTCAGTGTCTGTCGCCAAATTCTCACTAATTCGGCGACGTTAGTGCGAAGCGCGTTGTAAAGGGCAACCGCATCCCGCACTCCGCACGACAATAAGCAACCTTTCTTTGCGGAATTAGGTGGCTTTATCGGAAGACTTGTATATATTGGCTACAAGGAGTTACCCCTATGACGCACTCCAGCCTAAAGCCCATGATGTACAGCGGGACACACACCGCTGCCGGGGAGCTTGCACAGATACAAGAAGGGGTAAGACCGAAACGGCTGGGCCTTGCCATTTCAGCCGGCGGCGCGAAGGGACTGGCCCATGTCGGTGTCATTCAGGTGTTGGAAGAAAACAACATTCCGATCGCAGCCGTTTCCGGGGTCAGCATGGGCGCCTACGTCGGGGCACTCTGGTGCGCCGGGTACACCGGGCCCCAACTGGTCGCACTGGCAGAGGAGATCCAGACTCCGAAAACGATGCGGAAGCTCTCTGACCCAGCCTTTCCTCCGACTCGGGGACTCTTTTATGGCCGCAAGGCCAAAGCCCACCTGTACCGCTCCATTGGCGATATCACTTTCGACAGGCTCATGCGGCCTCTCTACATCATTGCAACCGACATTGATACTTATGAACGCCTGGTCTGTCATGAGGGCAAAGTCGTCGACGCGGTGCACGCCAGTTGCGCACTCCCCGGAGTCATCGTCCCTGTTCACCATCAGGGGCACCGTTGCGTGGATGGCGGTGTCGTCGATCCGGTCCCCGTATCCATCCTCCACCAATTCGCAGAGGTCGATGCGGTCATCGCAATTTCGACCATACCCTCGATTGATGAGATTGACCATTGCGCGTCCAAAGTAGCGACCGGCCCCGAACGCAAGCTGTTGAAACGTTTGTACAAAACCGCCCTTCGTCCGATCAACTTGTTGGCTAAAGGTAATATCATCGACACTTTTGTCGCCTCCTTGAAGGCCTCCCAGATACGCATGGCGCACGATTCCTGCAAACATGCGGACATCGTCATCAAGCCAATCAGCTGTATCGGCCGCTGGTATGACTATCATCAATACGACCACTTCATCGGCATCGGTCGTGAGGCGGCACAGGCCGCACTCCCGGCAATCCGAAAATTACTCAATCCGGTCCAAAACAATGCAAGCCCACGCACAGACATGGTGGGAGAAAGCCTCAACTGACGAAATTCGCCACCAACAAAGTCGCCTTCTCCGTCGATACCTGAAACTCCGCGTCATCCCCTTTGTGCGGCACTACCGCGAAATATTCCAAAACAACGGAATACGGGTACAGGACATACGCACGACGGACGATCTGGAGCGCCTGCCCTTTACCCGAAAGGAAGATTTTGAGAACAATCGAGACTTCGTCGTCCTCCCCGAGGAGCGGACGCTCAAGTTGCAGCGTTCCAGCATCGGCCTCCTCCTGCGCTACGGTCCGAAGCGCGCGAAGCGCTTACTGGAACGCGAATTCCGCCCCATCTTTCTCACCAGCACAACAGGACGCTCATCCAGGCCGGTGCCTTTTCTCTACAGTGCCTATGATTTGGACCGGCTTCAAATTGCAGGTACACGTTTAATGCAAATTTGCGGATCCAGGCCGGAATACAAGCATGTCAACGCCTTCCCCTATGCGCCCCATCTGGCGTTCTGGCAGGCTCACTATGCCGGTTTGGGCTTCGGCAGTTTCACCCTTTCGAGCGGAGGCGGCAAAACGATCGGCACGGAAGGCAATATCCGTTTCATCGAGAAGACCCAAGCCGACGCACTCATCGGCATGCCGACTTTCATCTACCATCTGATGCATATCGCTGTCGATGAAGGCATGCATTGGCCGCACTTGAAGACACTCGTCCTCGGTGGCGAGAAAGTTCCCGATGGTATGCGCAGGAAGCTGAGGAAGCTATGCGCACAACTCGACGCCCACCCCGTCCGGATTTTGTCCACCTACGGCTTCACAGAAGCCAAAATGGCATGGACCGAATGCGGCGGGGGCCACGGCGAGGAGAACCACGGATTCCACCTGTATCCTGATATGGGATACATGGAAGTGATCGACCCGGAAAGCGGAAGAAGGGTGCCGGAAGGAGAGCCGGGAGAAATCGTCTACACGCAACTTGATTGCCGCGGCACCACGGTGCTTCGCTACAGGACGGGCGACCTGGTTGAAGGAGGGCTCAGTTATGAGGCATGTCCCGGCTGCGGCCGCCGTTGCCCCCGTCTGGTCGGGCGCATTTCAAGAGTCTCGAATATCCACCAACTGCAACTGGACAAGTTGAAAGGTAGCCTGGTCGACTTCAACAACTTAGAGCACCTGCTGGATGACACCCCGTCTGTCGGCGCGTGGCAACTAGAGATACGCAAACACAATGACGACCCGTTGGATGTCGATGAGATCATCGTACATGTCGTACCAATACAGGATACGATTTCCCACAATGAAATGGAGCACACGATCCGAGAACGTTTCAAGAAACAGGTCGAGGTCATGCCCAACTCGGTCCAGGTCCACGATTGGGACGCCATGCGCAAGCTTCAGGGAGTCGGCCGGGAATTAAAGGAACGCAAAGTTATCGATCACCGCCCACAGAAAGGATGAAATGAACACCGTATTGTATGTAATCGCCGGGATTCGAACTCCATTCTGCCGAATGGGAACAGAGCTCGCATCCCTGAGTGCGTCCGACCTGGGCCGGGCCGCTGTCACCGCGTTGCTGGACCAGACCGGAATCGACCCGGCACGCGTCTCGGAACTCATCTTCGGTTGCGTCGGTCAACCGGCGGATAGCGCAAACATTGCGCGCGTCATTGCCCTGCGGTCCGGTCTCCCAAGAACGGTCCCCGCTATGACTGTGAACCGCAACTGTGCATCCGGAATGGAGTCGCTCACGACGGCATGCCAAAGACTCCAGGCCGAGCGCGGCGACTGTTATATTGTCGGTGGCGTGGAAAGCATGAGCCATTACCCGCTGTTGTTCAGGGACTCGGCCTTGGAACACTTTACCGGCTTGTCGAAAGCACACTCGCTAGCCGAACGGTTGAAAGCTCTCAGCCGCTTCCGTCCGAACGATTTCAGCCCGCTCCTCGGCCTGCAACTGGGACTGACCGATCCGGTATCCGGGATGAACATGGGCGAAACCGCCGAACTTCTGGTTCGCGAATATGACATTTCCCGCGAGTGTCAGGACCGGTTTGCCGTTGCCTCGCACCGGAAAGCGAAAGCACACAGGGAAGCGACCGCACGGGAAATCGCCCCGGTATTCGTCGACGGTCATGCAGTGCTTGCCGACAATGGCATCCGTGAAGACTGCAACGAGCAAGGACTGGCCGGACTCAAACCGGTTTTCGACCGTGAGACCGGTAGTGTGACTCCCGGAAATGCGTCCCAGATTACGGATGGTGCCGTGGCCTTGCTCGTCGGCTCCGAAACTTGTGCCAGGGAATTGGGAATCGAACCTTTAGGCCGCTTGATTGATTATGCCTATACCGGGTGTGATCCTGCCCGCATGGGACTGGGTCCTGTGCGGGCAATTGAAGCGGTCAACCGCAGAGCCGGCCTGAAGCTGGCCGACGCCGACCTGTACGAGATCAACGAGGCCTTCGCGGCTCAAGTCCTCGCAGTCCTGAAAGCCCTGATGGAGCCGGAATATTCGGCCCGGGCCGGCCTTCCTGCACCACTCGGCGAGATCCCCCTCGACCGGCTCAACCAGCGGGGCGGTGCCATCGCGCTCGGCCATCCGGTCGGAGCGACCGGCGCACGCCTCATCCTTACGGCCTTGCAGCAACTGAAAGATTCGGGCGGTCGCCGCGCACTGGTCAGCCTCTGTATCGGCGGCGGACAGGGTGCTGCGCTTTGGCTCGAATCCACACATCCGAAATCCAAATGAAAGTCCGATGAAACACCTGAAATTCCAAATCAACGAAGGGCATGCGCAAATCGTCTTTGACCAGGCGGATTCAAGGGCAAACCTTTTTGACAAGTCCACCCTGCAGGAACTCCTACAGCTGCTGACACAGGTCAAAAGCAACGCGACGATACGAAGCCTCCGCTTCACCTCGGCGAAAAAGGGAATATTCATCGCAGGGGCTGACATCAAGCAACTCGTGAGCGCCACACCGGGAGAACTCGCCGCCCTTATCGACCTCGGGCACCAGACCTTCCAGGCGATCGAGGACCTGGCGATCCCCACGGCCGCCCTGATCGACGGCGCCTGTGTGGGAGGAGGTTACGAACTCGCACTGGCCTGCGACTGGCGAATTGCTTCGGATGCCGGAAGCACACGTATCGGATTACCGGAAACCCAGCTCGGCATACTTCCGGCATGGGGCGGATCGACTCGTCTGCCGCAAGTGCTCGGCCTGGCTCAAGCCCTGCCGCTGGTGCTCGCAGGACGGGTGCTGCCGGCCGACAAGGCCAAGCAAAAAGGACTGGTTGATGCCGTCGTACCGGCTGTCTACCTGAATGCGATGGCCGACCGCTATCTTGAGCGGGGCAAGCGGCCGCCCTTCACCCACGCCATTCAAAACAATACGGCCGCAGCCCGTCTCATCGAAGTCAAAGCGGAACATGAACTGCAACAGCGCAGCCGCGGGAACTACCCGGCACCGAAAAAAGCGCTTCGTGTCATGTGCGAATCCGTACACATTCCAAAGGAGAAGAGTTTTATCAATGAACGAAGCGCCTGCATCGAACTGGTCTCCAAACCTGAGACGACCCACCTGATCAACCTCTTCCTCTTGCGGGAAAAAGCGAAAAAGCTGTCCCTGCCGGACGTCGCCCCACGCCCGGTCGAACGGATCGCCGTGTTGGGCAGCGGCGTGATGGGCGCCGGTATCGCCTACTGGCTGAGCGCACGCGGCTACCCCGTCCTGCTTCAGGATGTGAGCGAAGAAGCCCTGGCCCGGGGCCTCGAAGCGATACGCAGGCAATACCGCCATGCCCGCGAGCGCCATATAATGAACCACGCAGAGGCCAGGGCCGGATTCGACCGAATCCACGCGACCGCCGACGCCGTCCCCTTGCATCGCCATCAAGTCGTGATTGAGGCGGCGCTTGAAGACATTGACGTGAAGAAACGCATCTTCCGCGAACTGGAAAGCCGCTGCTCGGAAGACTGTATCCTCGCCAGCAATACATCTGCCCTTCCGCTGCATGAGATTGCCGCCGTGATGCAACGGCCTGACCGTCTCGTGGGCCTTCATTTCTTCAACCCTGCCTACAGGATGCCGCTCGTAGAGGTCGTCAAATGCCGGAGTACTTCGGCCCCCACTCTGGCCACTGCCATTCGTTTCGCGCAAAAGATCGGCAAGGTGCCGGTCGTGGTTCAGGACTCGCCCGGCTTTCTCGTCAATCGCATCTTGCTTCCCTACCTGCTCAAAGCCTGCGCCATATTCGAGCGGGGCGTCGATCCGCAGTTGATCGATGAGGCCATGCTGGACTTCGGCATGCCGATGGGCCCCATGCGCCTGCTGGATGAAATCGGTCTGGATGTGGCAGGCCATGTTGCGTCGACTCTGACACAGGCTTTCCCCGGACGCTTTAAAATACCGGAACTGCTCGAAACCATCATCGGAATGGACTGCTTGGGACGTAAAAACGGCAAGGGTTTTTACCTCTACAAGTCAAACAAGGAGATGCCGAACAGGGAAGTACTCCAGTTGAGGGAATCCTCCGAAATGGACAAGGAGGTGATCACCCAACTGCTTACCAGTTGCATGTCCGAAGAAGCAGCCTGTTGCTTGGATGAAGCGGTTTCGGAATCGGCCGGGGATATCGACTTTGCGATGGTCATGGGAACCGGCTACGCCCCCTTCCGCGGCGGCCCGCTTCACTACGCGGACTCGATCGGTGCCATCCGCCCCGGCTTCTACCCACCGGCTCAAAAGAAGGATACCGAAGCGGTACTCACTCAACATTAAGAAAGGAGCCCAGATGAAAACCAGTGAAGACACCAGGGACCTGATCGACACCTCCGGGATGTCGGAAGGTCAGCGCCTCGCCCTGGAAGCCGCCGAAAGCTCGCGCGACAGCCGCATGCTCAGCGGCCTGGCCGCATCTTTGTTTGACGGTTGTCCCCGGTTTGACGGCATCACCCCCTTCCCTCTGCAATCTCGCGAAGATGCTGCCGAAGGCGACCGGTTTCTCTCAAAACTGAAACACTTCCTGGCAGAAAGGACGGACCCAGATGCGATTGACCGCGAGGGAGAGATCCCGACGGAGGTGATCGAGGGACTGGCACAGCTCGGTGCTTTCGGCATCAAGATCCCGCGCCAATACGGCGGACTGGGCCTCAGCCAAAGCAACTATTCCAGGGCGGCCATGGAGCTTGGCCGGAATTGCGGCAACCTGACGGCATTGCTCTCGGCCCATCAATCCATCGGTGTCCCACAACCGTTGCTCATCTTCGGCACCGAAGCACAGAAGCAACGCTACCTGCCCCTGTTTGCGAAGGGACAGATTTCGGCATTTGCCCTTACGGAAAAAGATGTCGGTTCCGACCCGGCTCGCATGAAAACCGAGGCCACTCCGGATCAGGATGGCAAAGGCTTCCGGCTGAATGGCGAAAAGCTCTGGTGCACCAACGGCCTGAAAGCATCGCACATCATTGTCATGGCGCGCACCCCCTCCGTAAGCCATCAGTTGCGAACGACGGCGTTTATCGTCGATATGAGCTGGCCCGGAGTGGAGATCGTTACGCGCTGCCATTTCATGGGCCTAAGGGCGCTGTATAACGGAGTGCTTCGCTTTCGGGATGTCTATGTTCCCCGGGAGAATATAGTCTTAGAGGAAGGGAAAGGTCTCAAAGTCGCACTGACGACATTGAATACCGGACGCCTGACCTTGCCTGCCGCCTGCACCGGACTGATGCAACGCTGTTTGGACATTGTGCTTCGTTGGTCGCGGCAACGCGAGCAATGGGGTAAGCCCATCGGACAACATGCCGCCATTGCCGAAAAAATAGCGGAGATTGCCGCAGATGCCTTTGTGACCGAAGCGATGGTTCGATATACGTCCTCGCTGGTCGATCGGGACAAACATGCGGACATACGCCTCGAAGCCGCGATGAGCAAACTCTGGGGCAGTGAAGCCGCATGGCGTACGATTGATGCGACGATGCAGATCAAGGGCGGACGTGGTTACGAAACGGCGGATTCACTACGCAACCGGGGCGAAAGTCCGGACCCGGTCGAACGCATGATGCGTGACTGTCGGATCAATACCATCTTCGAAGGTTCCAGTGAGATTATGCACCTCTTTATCGCACGTGAAGCATTGGATCCGCACCTACGGTTCGGTGGGCCTGTCCTCGATCGCCGCAAGCCCGGCATAGTACGACTCCGCGCCGGCCTGAGGGCCATGTCGCACTATGCACGCTGGTACCCTGCAAAGTACCTGCCCGGCAACACCCGCCTCCCTCCAGAGACCGAACCGGAACTGTACGTCGAATTCCTGCGGATTGAACGGCTGAGCCGAAAACTGGCCTGTGCTCTGTTTCACAGGATGTTGCGCTATGGCCCAGCCCTCGAAAGCCGACAGTTGGTACTGGCACGGTTGGTCAAGATCGGCACCGAACTGTTCGCGATGACCTGCGCCTGTGCCTACGCCCAAGCGCGTCATGACTTGCCCGAAACGGCTGTGCCGACTGCCAAGTATGTCTGTCGACGCGGCCAACACAGAATACAGACCTGGTTCAAGGAACTTGACCTGCCGCTCGATTCCATGGCGTACAATTTGGCACAAACCCATCTCAAGACTCGGGAAGTCCATTGAAAAACGGGATTCGCGCCCCGGGATATCAAGCCTCCAAATGCTCACGAATTCGGCGACATCAAAGCAAGGTGAATGGAGCGACGCGCTTCTGTGCGCCCGGACAAACAAGAAGGCCCGATCCCCCATCCCATATCCCGCCTGCCCTGAGCCTGTCGAAGGGTATCCCGTATCACGAATGCTCAAACAATTCCTGAACCGACTCACGGCGCAAATCACGCCAGAGCAAGAGTCCTACGGTCGTACCGGCCGGAAAACAGAACCAATTCAGCATCATCACCCAGTAAACGAAATGCCAGGACTTGGCGTGCAGGCAGTGGTAGCCGGCCCGCATCGTCAGGCAGCCGATCGCCCAACCGACAAAGACCTGGGCGAGGATGTAACCGATGAGCATGCGTGGCACCCACCCGGCGGTGCTGAGCTCGGAGATGTCAAAGATGCCGATCGCGCCGAAAAAATGGATGCTCGAATCAAAAACCACGACCGAAATGCCGGCCAAGGAAAGGAAGCTTTGCATGGCTCCCAGGATCATCAGGAGGGTACCGGCGAATTTTAGGTAGGATTGCTCCTCACTCAGCGGCACCCCGGGGGTTGGAGTAGCTTTCATAATTGCTGACATTATACTCGCTAATCCTTATAATTAAAACTGATTTTTATCTTTTGAGACCTGGGCTCCTGGGCATTGACTGAATACTGGCTCATTCAAATCAACTGGGCCAAAGAAGCGATTTCCATGAAACTGATCCACGGAGACATCTGGGACTACCATGCCAAAGGTGACGTGATTGCGATCACGACCGGTGGTATGGTCACACGCAAGGGCGTTTGCCTGATGCCTCGGGGTTGTGCCCGTCAGGCCTCCCTGCGTTTCCATGGTATTCCGGGAGAACTGGGCAAGCGTATCAAGGCGGGCGGATTGCACGTCTATCTGCTGTCCGACCGCATCGTCGCCTTTCCCATCGAATACAGCCCGATGGACCTCCCCGACACCCGGCTGATTGAGCAGTCCTGTCGCGAACTCGTCACACTCTGCGACGAGCAGCAATGGGATGCCGTCTACCTTCCCCGTCCGGGTTGCGGCTCCGGAGGGCTGCAATGGAGCGAGGTCGAACCTATCCTTCAGCGGCACCTGGATGACCGCTTCCGGATCATCGACCGGACCCCTTCGGATACGGGAGCCGCCCGCTGCTAGCGGCCGATCCGGATCAGCTCGACATCGAAGACCAGCATGCCGGCGGGTGCACCGCCTTGCGGGTTTTCGCCATAAGCCAGTTTTGCCGGAATCCAGAAACGGCGTGTTTCGCCTTCCACCATGAGTTGCACCCCTTCGGTCCAGCCGGGAATGACCTGGAACAGGCCGAAGCTGGCCGGTTGGCCGCGCATCACCGAGCTATCGAAGAGCGCACCGTCGGTCGTCCAACCGCTGTAATGCACCGTCACAAAATCCGTCTTCGCGGGATTTTTTTCACCCCCACCGGCCTTCAACACGCGGGAAGCCAGGCCACTTTCGCGGACTTCGGCAGCTTCGGGCACTCCGGCCACGTCTTCGGGCACCTTGGGAGGCTCGGGTGCCTTTTCAAAGGAAAGAAGTTCGACGTCGAAAACCAGCATGCCGGCGGGACGACCACCGGCGGGGTCATCCCCATAGGCCAGTGCAGCCGGAATCCAGAAGCGGCGTTTTTCACCCGCAACCATCAGCTGCAAGCCTTCGGTCCAGCCCTTGATCACACGGTTCAGAGGGAAGCTGGCCGGTTGGCCGCGGCGTACGGAACTGTCGAACAATTGGCCGTCTGTGGTCCAGCCACTGTAATGCACGGTTACGGTATCCGCAGCAGCCGGGGATTCCTTCCCGGAACCGGAAGTCAATACACGTGAAGCAAGGCCGGACGCAGTGGTTTCGGCATCGGCGGGGACACTTTGGACATCAGCAGGAGTTTCAATCATGCGCCTTGTTTCATCGCCTGTGTCGCGCAGGTCAAACGAAAAGCCCCGCTTTTCGAATACGGTGAACCGCGGTTAGATCTTGTAATCCTTGTGCAGGCGGGCGGCCCTGCGGGCCAGGGATGACGGCGCACGGCTCGATTTCGAGTATTTGGCCAAGGCTTTCAGAATATCCGTCGAGGGCGGCAGGTTGAGGATGTAGTGCTCCTCAAGCAACTCCCCCGCCCGCTTCAGGGCGGCCTTTTGTGTCGCTTCTGTGCCGCCAGTGTCCAGCAGTCGATCGATGATGTCCTTGGCTTCTGAATCCATAATCCCGATACAAGTATCCCTCAGCCAATAGAGTCAATCCATGTCGAATATTGCCATCCAAATTCTCACGAATTCGGCTAGGTGGATGCGAAGCATTGGAGGGACGCGCTTTGCCGCGTCCGCACGACCTTGTTAGGATCCCCGCCTCTCGTATCCCCGACCATATATACCACCATTGACAGCAAGGCCCAGTCCGCCAAGCTGACTACAGAAACCCTTTATAGCCACGGCCGGCAGAGACAATCGGAGATTGCACGGAACTACCAATCCGACCCCGTATAGGCCCATGGCGATCCCGACATGACACACCCTAGCCCGGCAACCGAACTCGAACAGACAAACCAAGAGTTCTATGATAGACTTTGGCGCCGAGTGCGCCTGATTGCCCCGCAGCGTTTCAACACCTGGCCACTGGTCGAGCAGCTCAGCAAGGAAGCAGGCACTCGTCTGGAGATCGCACCGGGCATGCGACCACGACTGCCGATCTGCGGAACCTGTTTTGCAGACATCAGCCGGCCAGCCCTGGATGCGCTCGCCAAACAGGGCGGGCATGTGCATCAGGCTTCGATCGAAGCATTGCCCTTTCCCGGCAAGCAATTCGATTTGGTCTGCGCGCTCGATATCATCGAACATGTCCGGGAAGATGACCGCGCACTGACCGAGATCTGTCGTGTTGCCAAGCCCGGAGCACACTGCCTCCTATCCGTTCCGCTTCACATGTCCTTTTGGACCCGCTTCGACGACATCGTGGGCCATTGCCGACGCTACGCGCCGGATGACTTGTCCAGCTTGCTGGCGCGACACGGTCTGAGCGTCGAGCAGAGTTGCGCCTACGGGATGCAGCCAAAATCCAGCCGTCTGGTCGACTGGGCCATGGACTATATGGAGAAAAACCCGGAACGGGCCATGTGGTATTACAACTCGATCTTCATGCCGATCGGGCTGCGCTTCCAGAAAGCACTGAACATGCGGCCCGGAATGGGCTCATTGGATGAATTTGACGAAGTCATCCTGCATTGCCGTCTCAGCAGCGAAACCTGACCAAGCCTCTCACTTCACCGTCTGCGCGGCACGCAGTCCAACGGGAGCCCGCTCGTAGACCGGCAGCGCCCGGTAGGCTACCAGTAGCCGACCGACACCGAGAACAGCCAATCCGCTGAGAAAGGCCGCCAGGTAATGCGGCAGATACTCCGGTGCCAAGTGCCCGTACAGGTTTGTATTCCCAATGAACAGGACCGTGAGTCCGCTCAGCACACTGGCAAAGGCCCAGTTGCGGCCGACTTTCCATTCATAGAGTCCGGCCAGCATGACAGGTGCGAGCTGGAGCATCCCGCCGAAGGCATTGAAGGCCAAGTCACTCACCAGCTCCGGGCGGATGCTCGCGATAAACGCAAAGATCGCAATCGCCAGGGTACACCAACGGTTGAGACGAAGCACCGAGGCGCCGCTGCCTTTCTTGCCGCGATACCATTGCTCGCTCACAATGAAGCCCACACTCAATAGAATAGAGTCGGCCGTCGACATCGTCGCCGCAAGAATGCCGACCGTAGCCATCGCCCCGATCACCGGCGGCACCGTCGCGGTGATCGCCCCGATCACCTGATCCCCGCTTGCCAAGCCCGGGAAGTGAACCGCCCCACCCAGTCCGAGCACGCAGGCCACCATCGTCACAAAAACGCCGAGCACCGGGAACAACCACATCAGGCGTCGCAGGTAGACTTCATCCTTCACAATCATGTAGCGCTGCGCATTATGCGCCATCGGTACGGCACCGAGCGAAATCAACAGCGCAAGGCTGACAATCAGCACCGGATTGTAGAACCCGTTCGGACCCGAAAGGCTCCAAAGCGAGGGGTCGGAAACCGCGTCAACCTCGCGCACGAAACTCCCGAGATCCCAGGCCCAGTAGGCCCAAAGAAATGTAATGACCACCCCGATACAACCGACGATGGTCATCAAGGACTGTACGATGTCCGTGCTGACGATATTCTTCAGCCCGCCGGATTCGGAATAGAAGTAGATCACAGCGAGCGCGGCGGCCGCGGTCCAGACGTAGGGCAGGTCCATGGCGCCTTCCATCAATCGGGCAAAGCCTGTAATTTGGGCCGCCATGTACGGGACCATGCAAAACAGCGTCACCAGCACGAACAGCAGCTCAAGCCCCGGAGAGCGGAAATGCCGCAGGTACAGTTGTATGGGAGAACGTATTTCCGGGTAGCGCCGCGAGAGGCGCCAGAGGCGTCGCCCGACCGTGCCGGTGATGAGTGCCAGCATGATATAACCCAGCGCCGCGAAATAGAAGTTCCCGACCCCGTGCATGTAGTAGTAGCCGGCCGCGCCAATCAAGGCCACCGCACTGAAGTAGGTCGCCCAGAAGGTAAAGACCGAGGCGAGGAAACCGACGGACTTGTCGGCGAGGAAAAACGTATCCAGATCCGTGGAACGTGTACGGGCGGAGCGCAGCGCCAAAACCAGCAGCCAGATAAGATATCCGGCGAGGAAGATGGCTGCCCAGATGACATAGGCTGACATGCCGTTTCGCGTAGCTACGGCTATGCCAATCATTCGGAAATTAAATATCTGGAATAATCTGTGCTAAAGGCTTCGCATGATTGAAGAAAGCTACCAAATCCACGCAGCCAAATATCCCGCAGAGTGCACCTTCAGCGAAAGCGACTGGAATGCACTCGCCAACATGTGGTACCCCATCGCGCTGGAAGAGGACATCGCAGAGAAGCCGGTCGCCCTGAGCTTGCTGGACGTGCGTCTCGTGGTCGCCCGCCTGGGGGATGAATATGTGGTGGCGAAAGACCTTTGCATCCACCGTGGCGCTCCGCTCTCCGCCGGATGGATCAAGAACAGCTGCGTGGTCTGCCCCTATCACGGCTATGAATTTGGCGCCGACGGCAAGTGCACCAAGGTGCCCTGCGACCCCGACTGGAAAATCCCCGCCAAGGTCCGCCTCGAAACCTATCTGCACACCGTCAAGTACGGCCTCATCTGGGTCTGCCTCAGCGGGGATCCGCAAAACCAGCTCCCGGAATGGGAACCGGAGGCCGACAACCCGGCCTACCGACGCTTCCATATGGGGCCTGAAATCTGGGACTGCTCGGCCGGCCGCGCGATCGAGAACTTCATCGACAACGCGCACTTCTCCTTCGTCCACCAGAGCTCCTTCGGCCAGGAATCCAGCGCGACCATGGGCACCGAGTATGAGTTCGAGATGACCGACAACTGGATGACGATGGAGTTCGAGTACCTGGCCACCAATCCTTCCGACTCCCCCATCTCCAATGAGGCGGAGCTGAAGCGGCACATGCACCGCACGCTCTATTTCCCCTTCTGTACGCGCACCTGTATCAGTTACCCCGGCGGACGTGAACACATCATCCATATCAACATCACGCCGGTCTCGGCCCGCAAGGCGCAGTTGATCGTCGTCTTCACCCGCAACTTCGACCACGACGTGCCGGTCGAAAAACTGCTCGAATGGGAGCGTAAGATCCTCGGGGAAGACCGGGTCATTATCGAGATGCAAAAGCCGGAGGAAATCCCGCTGGAAATTTCAGCCGAGGTGCACGCCAAGGCGGACAAGGCATCCATCGCCTACCGGAACTGGCTGCGCAAAGTCGGGCTCGGCCGTAGCTTTACCGCCTAACCCGGAGCCGCGTGAAACTCTTCGTCAAAGGCGACCTCGACGGCTTCTTTGCCCTGGGGCTCGACAACATGGTGATGCTCATGCTGATGAGCAGCCTGTGCCAGGGCTTTCTCGGGTTCAGCAACGAGCTGTTTTATGCGCAGATCCTCCCGGCAACCGCCGTGGGCCTCGCCATCGGTAATTTCTATTATGCGCGGCAGGCGCTCAAGCTGGCCAAAAGGGAGAATCGCGACGATGTCTGCGCCATCCCCTACGGAGCCAGCATACTGACCATCGTCGCCTTTGTCTTCCTCGCCATGTACCCGGTACAGCAGGCCGCCCTGGCCGAGGGTGCAACCAAGGCCGATGCCGACCGGCTGGCCTGGCAGGCCGGGCTCCTCGCCTGCTTCTGCTCCGGCCTGATCGAGTTCTTCGGCGCCTTCGTTGTCTACCACATCCGCCGCTTCACGCCGCGCGCGGCACTGCTCTCGACCCTCGCGGGCATCGGTTTTACCTTCATCGCGATGGACTTCGTCTTTCGCAGCTTTGCCTACCCGCTGGTCGGCATCACCATGCTCGGACTGACGCTGCTCGTGTATTTCGGCGGCGTGAAACTTAAGTGGGGACTCCCGGTGGGCATGATGGTCATCGTGATCGGCAGTGTCCTTTCCTGGACCCTACATTTCACCCAGGGCTCCAATATTGTTCCGGCCGCCCCGCTGCAGCCGGAAATGTTCGGGCTCTACCTGCCCATCCCGGTCCTGGGCGATCTCTTTGCCGCCTTCAAGATGCTGCCGCAGCTGCTGCCCGTGCTCGCGCCGGTCGGCATCATCCACCTCGTGCTCTCCCTGCAGAATATCGAGTCGGCCGCCGCCGCGGGCGATAACTATCCGGCCAAACCGGCACTCGCCGTCAACGGGCTCGGCACCATCGCGGCCGCCGTCTGTGGCTCCCCCTTCCCGACCTCCATCTATATCGGTCATCCCGGCTGGAAGGCCTTGGGCGCACGGGCCGGCTACTCCGTCCTGACCGGCAGCGTCCTCGGCATCATTTGCCTGACCGGCAGCGCCAGCCTGCTCTTCCACTTCGTGCCGATCGAGGCGGGGATGGCCATCCTCATCTGGATCGGCATCTCCATGATGTCCCAGGCCTTCGAGGCGACCCCGCAGAAACATATCCCCGCGGTCATCATCGGCATCATCCCGCCGGTGGGCGCCTATATCGCCCTCATGCTCAAGCATGCTGTATCCGCAGCGGGCATACAGGCGGGCACCTCCTTTTTCGAGCCGGGCCTCCTCGGCGTGCTGCAATCCGCACGCTCCTTCTACGCGCACGGGGCCTTTGCCCTCGAGCAGGGCTATGTCTATAGTTCGGTCATCCTCGCTGCCGCCACGGTCTGCATCATCGACCAGCAGTTCCGCAAGGCCGCTGCCTGGTTCCTGCTCGCCGCCTTTTTCTCCATGATCGGCCTGCTCCACCAGTACAGCTTCACCTACGCCGACACGGTCTCCGTCATGCGCCTCGAATTGAACGAGTGGTTCTGGGCCTACCTGACCGTCGCCGCACTCCTCTGGATCGCCCCATGGATCACCGTCAAATCCAGCCACGGCCATCATTGATACGATTTATGCAAGCAAACGAAGAAATCATCCACTTCATCAATCGCCTCCCCAAGGGGGAGCACCATCTGCACATCGACGGCAGCCCTCCCTGGCACCGTATGCAGGCCAGCGACCCGGAACGCTACCAGACGGAGCCGCCCTCCTGGGCCGACCACTTCCGCTTCCCCTCCTTTGACGATTTCGAGGCCGCCATCGTGGAGTATGTCGTCCCCTGGCTCAACAGCCCCGAGCGCTACGCCCTGGCCGCCGCCGACCTGCTGGAGACCCGCAAGTCGGAAAACGTCAAGTATGTCGAATTCAGCTTTGCCGCCCTCGCGGTGGAACGCTCCGGGGTCGACTTGAACGAGGTGGCCGAGGCCATCTACCAGAGCATCCCCGACGATCTCGAAGTGCGCCTCTTTGCCGGCCTGCACCATAAGGGATTTTCCGAGAATCAGGACAAGCACCTGGCCGACATTCTCAGCTCGCCCTACATTCACGGCATCGACCTGCACGGCCACGAGCTCTTCCCGCTCCGCCCCTGGATCATCGATTTCTGGAAGGATGCCGAGGCCGCCGGCAAGCTGCGCAAGGCACACGCCAGCGAGCTCACCGGCCCGCTCGGTGTGCGTGAGGTGATCGAAAAACTCGGGGTTCGGAAAATTCAGCACGGCGTGCAGGCCATGCACGACCCCGAGGTCGTGCAACTGGCCGCCAGCGTGGGGGCCAGCTTCGACGTCTGCCCGATCAGCAATGTCAAACTACTGGCCGTCGAATCAGCGGAGTCCCATCCCATCCTCGAGCTGGAAGAAGCCGGCATCCGCTGCACCATCAACACGGACGATCCCTTCATCTTCGGCAACGCGCACCTCAAGGATGACTATCTCATGCTTCACCAGGTACTCGGTGCCACCCCCGCCCAGCTCGCCGGCTTCGCCAAGAACAGCTTCACCACCGCCGACTTGAGCGATTCACAAAAGCAGGACTTCTGCGCGGAAATCGACAGCGTCCTCGAAGACTTCATGGCCTGCGGCTCCGCCTAGCCGCAACTCCTGGCGACTCAACTTCAGGCCTCAGCTTACGGCTCGATACCGGGGATGCACACAGAATGATTACTGACAAAATGATTCTTACAACCGTGCGGGAGAGGCAGAATGATTTTCCAGCAACGCCGCTGCTTATTGTGCAGTGTCTCCGCGCTGCCACGCTTCGTCAGCTCTCAAAAACAGCTCCTCCTCTCTCCGAGGGGAGGCCTGTCACGGCGTATCGGAGAGAAGCCGGATGTCCCGGCTTGACCGGGACGGAGGGGTCCCCAGAGCAACTCCCGGTCTCCTCTCAGGTACAGGTTCAGGACATAGGTACCAAAAAAGGTTCAGGACATGGGTAACACTTTCGGCCAGAAAGGGTGATGCCATGGAGAGAAACCAAAATGATAGAAGAACGCATGAATTTTGCCTTAAAGAGC